>JADGDW010000234.1 GCA_016744725.1 Candidatus Albibeggiatoa sp. nov. BB20
TGTATTGCAGCTAATAGGATAATATATATGGATAATCTAAATCTGTTTGTTTTTGGTGATTAAAAAAATTAAATTATATTGATTGGGTGGTAATACAGAAGCTAGGTGCTTTGAATTTGCCTGATTCCCATCAGATGAGTGATCCCAAGCATTAATCTTTGTAGGTTCTCTTATATCAGCACTTCATCATTACCGAAGATGGATGAATTACCATTTATCTAAATATTTTGTATTTTCTAAACACCGTCTTAAGTGTTAAATATACAATGCTTCCTGTTTTACATACGAGATAGTGTTTGTTGTTATCAATAAAATGCTTGTTTTATATATAGAACATAGATAAAATGTAGTGTTTATTTTGATATATTTCAGCATGATGTGTGAGGAGACGTAGTTCAATGCTAACAGCAGAACAAACAGCAAAAGTAATTCAAGAATATCAACGCTCTGAAAACGATACAGGTTCGCCAGAAGTACAAGTAGCGTTATTAACTTCAAATATTGAAAGTTTATCAGGCCACTTTAAAGCCCATAAGAAAGACCATCACTCACGTCGTGGTTTAATTCGCATGGTTAATTCCCGTCGTAGTTTATTAGATTATTTAAAAGGTAAAGATGTTGAACGTTATCGGACTTTGATTAGTAAATTAGGTTTACGTCGTTAATTTCAGGTTGGAACAGATTTTGATTTAGTCGCTCAAGTTTAGCGTCAGGTATGAAGGAAAAAGGTATAAATAATGATTCCATATAAGCGTACATTTGAATACGGCCAGCGAGAAATGACCCTAGAAACGGGTGAAATCGCACGCCAGGCCACCAGTGCAGTATTAGTTAGTATGGGTGATACAGTTGTTTTAGTCACAGTTGTTGTAGGTAAAGAATCTAGTAACTCTGACTTTTTTCCTCTGACCGTAGATTATCAAGAGCGAAGTTATGCAGCAGGTAAAATTCCAGCAGGTTTCTTAAGACGTGAAGGTAGATCAACAGAGAAAGAAGTTTTAACCTCTCGTTTAATTGATCGTCCAATTCGTCCTTTATTTGCTGATGGTTTTAATCACGAAGTGCAAATTATTGCCACAGTGATGTCATTAGACCCAGAAGTTGACTCTGATGTACCCGCGCTTATTGGCACGTCTGCCGCGTTAACTATTGCGGGGATACCATTTAATGGGCCTATTGGCGCAGCCCGTGTCGGTTATGATAGCCGCACTGGGGAATACTTATTAAATCCTTCCAAAAAATTACTCCACCACTCTGATTTAGAATTAATTGTAGCCGGTACTAAAAGTGCGGTACTAATGGTTGAATCTGAAGCTCGCCAACTCTCGGAAGAGGTCATGTTAGGGGCTGTGATGTACGGACATGAGCAATTGCAAAACGTCATCATGGCGATTGAGGAAATGGCGAAAGCTGTTCCTATTCCGAAATTTGAGTGGCAACCGCCCGTAAAAAATGAAGCCTTAACTCAGAAGTTAAATGAAGTTGCGGCAAATCGTTTACGTGAAGCGTATAAGGTTCAAGACAAATTAGAACGCCGTGATGTACTGTCTCAACATCGTAAAGACATCGTTGCAGAATTATGTGTAGGCGATGAGCCAGAGTGGGGCGAAAAAGACGTTTTAGACTATGTCGAAAGTTTAGAAAAACAACTCGTGCGTAGCAGTATTTTATCGGGTGAACCTCGTATTGATGGTCGTGATAATGCAACTGTTCGTCCGATTAAAATTCGTGCAGGTTTCTTACCGCGTACTCATGGTTCTGCTTTATTCACTCGTGGTGAAACCCAAGCAGCGGCTGTGATTACGTTAGGTACTGACCGTGATGCACAATTAATTGATGAACTCGGTGATGAACGCCGTGAAGAATTCATGTTGCATTATAATTTCCCTCCTTATTGTGTAGGTGAAACAGGTCGTATTGGTCCGCCTAAGCGTCGTGAAATTGGTCATGGTCGTTTAGCACGTCGCGCATTAGACGCGGTGATGCCTGGTCAGCAACAGTTTCCTTATTCAATTCGTTTAGTTTCTGAAATTACTGAATCTAATGGTTCTAGCTCAATGGCAACTGTATGTGGTGGTAGTTTAGCCCTTATGGATGCGGGTGTGCCGATTCGTGCTCCTGTTGCGGGTATTGCGATGGGTTTGATTAAAGACGGTGATAATTTTGCTATCTTATCTGACATCATGGGTGACGAAGATCATTTAGGTGATATGGATTTTAAAGTAGCGGGTACTCAACGTGGTGTCACTGCTTTACAAATGGACATTAAGATTGATGGTATCACCAGCGACATTATGGGACAGGCCTTAGAGCAAGCCCATGAAGGTCGTTTGCATATTTTACGCATTATGGAAAATACCATTGAACGTCCACGTCCAGAAATGTCACGTCATGCACCGCGTATTGTGACTTTCCGTATCCGTCCTGAAAAAATTCGTGATGTAATTGGTAAAGGTGGTACAACCATCCGCACTATTACTGAAGAAACAGGCACTAGCGTTGACATCAGTGATGACGGTTTAGTGAAGATTGCATCGGTTGATTTTATGGCAGGACAAGAAGCACGTCGCCGTATTGAAGAAATCACAACTGATGTTGAAGTCGGCATGATTTACGAAGGTAAAGTAGTGAAATTAATGGACTTTGGTGCATTTGTTAGCATTTTACCGGGCAAAGATGGTTTAGTACATATTTCACAAATCTCTGAAGAACGTGTCGAAAAAGTCAGTGACAAGTTACGTGAAGGTGAAGTAGTACAAGTTAAAGTATTAGAAATTGATAAACAAGGTCGTATCCGTTTAAGCATGAAAGCGGTAAATGGTACAAGCGGCGGTGTGCGTTAATTTTTTATATATTTAGGGCTGGCAGTCCTTTGAATGATATTAAATAATATTTTAGGATTGCCACTGCTCAAGCTTTATTTAGGGACATCAAGTCCCTTTTTTTATGGGTGAGAGAAATGGATTGGCCAGAATTGATTCAACCGATAATACTTGATTTGCATCGCTTTATTGAGCAATTTAATACAATTGGCTTAAGCATTTTTAGTATTTTACTATTAATGTCCATTTTGACATGGTATTTGATGTTACGTAAAACCTTACAATTATTCAGTATAAATTTGCGTGCTTGGTGGTTTAAACGTCGTTTCTGGAGTCATTTATTAGAAGCTTCTCGTCTCAATCACCATACACACCCTTATGCCTTAGTGGCTCAAGAGGGTATTCGTGCCGCTTTACATCATCAGCAACAATCTCAATCCCATCATGCCGAAACGCTTTGTTCTCAAAGTGAATTTATCAGTCGGGCAATGCAGCAAAGCATTCAAGGTAGTAAAGCACATTTAGAATCAGGTTTAAGTATTTTAGCAACAATAGGCAGCACAGCACCTTTTATTGGTTTGCTAGGTACGGTATTAGGTATTTATGAGGCATTAACTCAAATTGGATTAAGTGGACAGGCCAGTTTAGATACAGTAGCAACCCCCATTGGTGAGGCATTGATTATGACTGCGCTGGGTTTAGCGGTAGCGATTCCCGCTGTGTTGGCTTATAACACCTTGGTGCGATTTAATCGGCGATACTTTCGACAATTAGAATATTTTGCACATGAAGTATTTACTTATTTGAATACAGGGGCACGGTTAGGCTAGGCAAAACTATTTAGGAATAAGAATTAAACAAGTTGGGTAATTCAAGAGCTTATAGTGCTTTAATATGTTAAATGTAAAGTATTTTTTGAATTGTGGATTGCCAAATAGATAAACTTTATTAAATTTCGATTCCTTAACTCTAAATAAAACAGGGCGGCGAAGTTCAATACTGTGAATTTCAAGTAGGCTGATTGTCAGAACTAGGACTCTCAAGATTTAGGGGCAGGATGTCATTTTGAACATCATTTAATCCTGCACATCCCAATTCAAAAGAGCCTAAGCGGTGAGTATTTATGCAATAAAAACAGAGAAATTTGAGTTTTTGATTGAAAACATCAACATTGCTTTGAAAAAATTACTCACTCCAACCTTCTGCTTCCATATCATCAAAACGATCGGTATTTTTAGGTTGTTGACGACGCAGTGCTTTAGCCAGCCATGCGGTAGGGCCTGCACGTAATTCCTCTTGAATATTGTCAATCAATTCAGCGATTTCAGCACCTGCACTGACTTTAATTGGTTGAATCCCTTGCATGGTCAATTGACGAATCGCAGAACCACCTACTGCTTGACAATACACCGCCGCACATCCTTCTAAGGCCGCAATTTTTTCATTCAATTTATTCTCATTGCCGTCTTGTTCTGTTGCCGCGAATTGCACCACTTCTAATAATTCATGCTTATCCATATCCACGCCATACAAGGCGAAGGTCTGTGCAGAACCAAAATGTTGATTCACCTGCTTCATATCAGTGCTGGCGAATGCAAATTTTAACATCGTATTCATGTTCGCCTCCGTATCAGTGCTGAACGCCACGCGCAAGTGTCTGCTCAGACTCATGTCCGTACTCCTCATCAATTTTCTGGGCATACTTGGCATAATAAGGTTTAATTTCATGTTGATCTGGACTGTGCAATACCAAATTTGCTAAATCAAACAAGGTTTGACGACACGCTTTATAACCTATCCAAGTACGTTGATAACCGCCAACATAATCATATTGTGGGAAACTGGCGCGTAAAATCGGTAGCCCTAAACGTTTTGCCGATTCCACCACATGCGAGTTACCAATCAATAATTGGGCTTTTTGTTCTGCTGCGGATTTTTCCAAATCTTCTAAATCACCAATTTTAACTTCGGGTACATCGAGCAATTCTAAAACACCCGTGTGTACATGAGTCGGCGTGATCGCTGTGACAATTTCCGCACCCATGGATTTAAATAGTTGATTAAAACTATATAATTCATCTGGGTCGGCTGCAATTGCTACCCGTAATTGACCTAACATAAAATGCGTATCTAACATTGCATCTTGTAATTGACTGCGTTGACGCTCAAAACGCGCTGGAATTTCTATACCTGATAATTCTTTTAAGGTCATCAAAAATTGGTCAAATGCGTCCATTGTTATCAAAGTTTTAAATCGATAATCAGGCACGGTGGTTTTTTCATGCAGCATATCCGCCGCTTTATCCATTGATGCAC
>JADGDW010000047.1:0-15020 GCA_016744725.1 Candidatus Albibeggiatoa sp. nov. BB20
AGAGTTCCAAAACCTACTATATTTGGAACTTTCTATTTCTTATTCCATTTACTTTGAATTATAAAAAATATGAGAACATTATAGACTAGTAGATTGGAGTTGATTTACCAGTAAGCTTTAGCCAATCTATTCTGCATTTCTATTTTTAAGTGATTTCTAAATAATCTAGCATTATACAGTTGACTAACTTGCCTATAAAAATCATTCATAGCCATAAACTAGACTTTTAGGGCTTTGATGTAATAGGATTGCATGTGTGTACAGTCCTTTTAGGAAATACAATTCATGAAGTTGATGCTTTATTATCAATTATGTGTATTCAGTTTAAGCCTCTTTATCACCTCAAACCTTTCAGCCGCAGAAATCACAGTCGCGGTTGCTGCTAACTTCAGCAAAACCATAGAAGAAATTGGGCAAGCATTTGCCAAAGATACCGAGCACACAGCACGTTTCTCTTTTGGCCCTACAGGAAAATTATTTGCTCAAATTAGCAATGGCGCACCATTTGATCTATTTTTTGCCGCCAATGAAAAAATACCCAAAGCAGCAATAGACAAAGGTTTAACGGTTAAAGATAGCTATTTTGTTTATGCACAAGGCGCGTTAGCTTTATATAGTGCCAGCTTACCTGTTGCAACTCAAAAACAAGCCGTTTTGACTCAATCTAAATATCGCTTTATTGCAATTGCCAACCCAAAAACAGCACCTTATGGGACACAAGCCGTTAATTATTTAAAAAATAAAGGCTTATATGACATTGTAAAATCTAAATTAGTCAATGGTGAAAGTATCGCACATGCGTTTCAATATGTAATAACAGGTAATGCACAATTGGGTTTTGTCGCACTGTCACATCTTGTCGACCCCGATAGTCCCGCGCAAAATAAAGGTGAATACTGGATTATTCCTCAATCAGATTATGAACCGATTAATCAAGCGGCTGTGATGTTAAAACGTGGCGTAAATAATCTCGCCGCACAAGCATTTATAGATTATATTAAGTCAGATAAAACAATTGAAATTATTGAAAAATATGGTTACAGCATTCCAGAATAAGAGACTTTTTATATAATGCAATTATTTGGTGCGGAGATTGATTTACAACCGATTTGGCTGACCTTAGAAATCGCCACCATCACTACCCTGATTTTATTGCTACTTGGCACACCGCTAGCGTGGTGGATTACCCGAATGCGTTCTTCAATGAAAGTGGTTTTAGAAGCATTAATTGCACTTCCTCTCGTATTGCCGCCAACGGTGTTAGGCTTTTACCTACTCATCATTATGAATCCGAACGGCACAGTCACAGAATTTTTACGCTGGTTTGGTTTTGAAGGGCAACTCACGTTTAGCAAAACAGGCCTTATTATTGGCTCAGTGTTTTACTCGCTACCGTTTACCGTTCAACCGCTAATGCACGCTTTTGAAGCAATTCCTCAACGCTTACTCGATGCTGCAGCCACACTTCGAGCACATGCGCTTGACCAATTTTTCACCATTGTTTTGCCTTTGTCACAGCGTGGTTTTCTTGTGGCAGCGACATTGACTTTTGCACATACGGTGGGTGAATTTGGTGTGGTGTTAATGGTGGGTGGTAATATTCCGGGGCAAACTCGAGTGGTTTCAATTGATATTTTTGACCATGTGGAAAATTTGGAATACACCCAAGCACATATTTTATCAGGCATTATGCTGGTATTTTCCTTATTTGTTTTGATGTTGGTGTATGGGTTAAATCGACGATTTGGGGTGAAAGTAGGCTAGATATTTTTGATTTAGAAAATCATTATTTGATGATGAAACTTTGCCACGCTTAGATGCAAGCTCACATTTCAAGAAGAGAACACACAATGGAACAAAATTTAATATTATTACCCATATTTGCCTTAGTTGCTTTAACCTTTGGGATTGGAATATGGCTTGGTAAGCTACGGTTTGCAGCGGTAAAACAAGGTGATTTAAACCCCAAATATTATGAACTCAATCAAGGTGATAAAGCCCCTGATTACCTAACAAAAGTAAGCCATAATTATGATAATTTATTGGCATTACCTATCCTGTTTTATGTTATTGCAATATTGCTATTTGTCACAGAGCAAGTTGAAATTGTGCAAATAATATTAGCTTGGGTATTTGTTGCATCGCGTTACATTCATAGTTACATACACACAACACATAATAATGTTCGATCTCGAATGAAAGCATTTTTGTTTGGGGTTGTTATCTTAATTAGTATGTGGTGTCTGTATTTTGTGCAAATGATGCCATCATATATCTAGTAAAATATTCTTAATTTTAAAATTAACAGAACAGAGTTAGCACAGCACTATAGTCATTTTACTTTAAAGTGATACAGGACTGGCAGTCCTAAGTTTTAAGACTGATTGATATTTAAACAATAATAGGACTGCCAGTCCTAACACCCAAGATAGAATTGACTATAAAATGATGATGCGAGGAAATCTACAACTACGGTTTGATGAACGTTTTGAATTGCGGAGCGGAGCGTTTGAGCTGCCATTGTCTGGCGTTACTGTATTATTCGGTCGTTCTGGTAGTGGTAAAAGCAGTTTATTACGCGCCATTAGTGGTTTGGATAAGCGAACCCAAGGCGATTTAACCGTTGATGGCGAAGTGTGGCAACAAGGACATAAACGTTTAGCTCCTCAATCACGTCATATCGGTTTTGTGTTTCAAGATGCCGCGTTATTTCCTCATAAAACGGTTAAACAAAATTTAGCTTATGCCATCAATCGCTTACCTAAAAATCTTGAAGCTGCGGATTTTGAACAAATTACCCATAGAGTTGATATTGCTGACAAATTGGATCGAAAAGTTAACTTTTTATCAGGGGGCGAACGTCAACGAGTAGCCATTGCACGCGCCTTATTGATGCGGCCAAAACTCCTATTTATGGATGAACCATTATCGGCATTAGATTGGCGTGCCAAACATCAGTTATTGAGCTTGATTGAAGAACTGGTTGCAGAATTTGAGATTCCTTTATTTTATATCACTCACACGCCGCCTGAAGTGGAACGGTTAGCTGATCGTATCGTATTTATGAAGCAAGGCACAATTGAAATTATTGAAACCTTGCAACAAGCCTTATCACGTCCTGATTCTCCCTTATTTGATGAACAAGGCGCGGTCTCGGTATTAGTTGGTGAACCTCGGCATCGAGTGGAGTCAGGTTGGCATCCTGTGTGTTTAGGCGAAGACGTTTTGTGGCTTTCAGAAAGTAGCCCGATACATGTCAAATCGGTGCGAATCCGTATTTTGGCCAAAGATGTGAGCTTGGCTTTATCAGACCCAAAAGATTTAAGTATTACCAATCATTTGCCAGCCACTATTACTGAATTAACTCCTAAATCAGAGCACAAAGTATTAGTACGTTTACGTTTGCGTGATGGGCAGCATCTATTTTCTGAAGTGACTCAACAGTCTGTCGAACGTTTAAATTTACATCCTAATTTAGAGTTGTATGCGTTAATTAAATCGGTCGCAATGACAGAATAATAAATTTTTTCAGATACCAAATGAGTTCTATAGTCAATTCCATCTGAACATCATCAACATGTCTCATTTTCAGGATGAGCCGTCCTAATAAAAGAATGAATGATAAAACAGTTGGCTAGAAATCATTATCTTAACTTCCCATATATCATCACTAAGATGAGCCATATTTTTCAAGAAAGCGTTGAAACCAATCACCCAAACACCTCATTTAGGAATATTTCATGCGATACAACAAGCTGGGTAACAGTGATTTAGAAGTCAGTCGAATTTGTTTAGGCTCAATGACTTGGGGAGAACAAAATACAGAGGCTCAAGCTTTTGAACAATTAGATTATGCACTTGCCCAAGGTGTCAATTTCATCGATACAGCGGAACTTTACGCCGTACCCCCTCGCCCAGAAACCTATGGTTCAACCGAAACCTATATCGGAAACTGGCTACAAAAACGCCAATGGCGAGATAAAGTAATTATTGCAACCAAAGTTGCAGGGCCTGGAGAAATCGCACCTCATGTACGCGGTGGTGCACGTTTAGATCGTACCCATATTCGCCAAGCAATCGAAAACAGTTTAAAACGCTTACAAACTGATTATGTAGATATTTATCAATTACATTGGCCTCATCGAAATACTAATTTTTTTGGACAATTAGGCTATACACCACAAATTGATGAAGATAGGATTGAGATTGAAGAAAGTTTGACCGTGCTGACTGAATTAATCAAAGAGGGAAAAGTGCGTTATATTGGGGTTTCAAATGAATCTGCTTGGGGTGTGATGAGTTTTTTAAAACTTGCTGAACAACTCAATTTAGCTCGTATTATCAGTATTCAGAATCCATATAATTTGTTAAATCGCAGCTATGAAATCGGTTTAGCAGAAATCAGTCATCGTGAAAATGTGGGTTTATTGGCTTATTCACCGTTAGCATTTGGCGTACTGTCGGGTAAATATTTAAACAATGCCCGTCCTGAAAATGCCCGTATCAGCTTATTCTCACGTTTTGATCGCTATATTAAACATGAATCTGGGGTAAAAGCCACCCAAGCTTATGTTAATTTAGCCCAGCAATATGGTTTAGACCCAGCACAAATGGCTTTAGCTTATGTAAATAGTCGTCCTTTTTTACACAGTAATATTATTGGGGCAACCACGATGGTGCAGTTAAAAGATAATATCGCCAGTATTGATTTAAGCTTATCTGATGACGTGCTCACAGGTATCGAAGTAATTCATGAGCAATATTCAAATCCTTGCCCTTAGTGACTGTCCATTTTTTACTTCCCTATTTCACGGAAAATGAATATTGTCTGCACTAAAACATGGAAAATAAAATTGGGAAATAGTTTTTGGACACTTTCTTAGCCTGATTGACATAGTTAATTTTGGTTTATGTGTTAGGACTGCTAGTCCTGTATCACTTTAAAGTAAAACGACTATAAAGCAAACCTATTTCCGAGAAAGAGATAGGCTTGCTTTTTACAGAAAAACTATTTCACTTCACCACAATCTGCAATGATAATTTTAGCACGCGTCGTACCTGAAGGTGTGCCTAAGCCTTCCATTTTAGCAACCGTTTCATAACCTTCAACCACTGAACCAAATACAACATGCTTATTGTCTAACCATGGTGTTTTGGCCGTACAAATAAAGAATTGTGAGCCACTGGTATTAGGTCCACGATTCGCCATGGATAAAATCCCTTGTCCTGTGTGTTTCAAAATAAAGTTTTCATCTTCAAATGATTCACCATAAATGGATTTCCCACCTGTACCATTACCGTTGGTAAAATCCCCACCTTGACACATAAATTGTGGAATCACGCGGTGAAAAGCACTGCCTTTATAACCAAAACCATGCTCACCTGTACACAACGCTCTGAAATTCTCAGCGGTTCTAGGCACAACATCAGCTCTTAATTCCATTATGATTTTCCCTAATGGATCACCATTTGCTGTAATATCAAAAAATACTTTAGGGTTCTTCGGTGCTGCACCAATACTATCCGCAACATGAATCAAAGGGTAAGCCGCTGCTGTAGTGGCAAGAGCAGTAATAAAATCACGACGTTTCATCAAACATTCTCCATTGTGGAATATATAGTCAATTTCGTTTTGGGCATTAGGACTGGCAGTCCTATAAAACT
Source organism: Candidatus Albibeggiatoa sp. nov. BB20 (assembly GCA_016744725.1). Taxonomy (GTDB): domain Bacteria; phylum Pseudomonadota; class Gammaproteobacteria; order Beggiatoales; family Beggiatoaceae; genus Albibeggiatoa. Next base: position 5,665 of record JADGDW010000047.1, read on the forward strand.
TTAAATATCAATTGCTTTTAAAACTAAGGACTACCAGTCCTATATCATCTTAGAATAAAACGACTATAGTTCATATAGCTTTGGCTAATATGGCTAAAGCCTAATAAATATTAGCCTATTTTATCATTCAAACAACTAGATTATACTGTGACTCAAGTTTTAACCAATCAAATACCCATGCTAGATCGCTTTTTACGCAAATCGCCATCCTCACAACAACGCTATCTGCACAAACGCCAAGAAGTTATTGAACCCAACACAAAATCAGGCAAACGTGAATGGATTGTTGCGCGTAGTCTGTGTTTTTATCGATTATTTGATTTAACCACGATTCCAGCCGCTCGACGAAGTGAAGCACTCAAGCTTAAAATTCGCCAATGGACACCCTTAACCCAGTATGCAAATTACATTGTATGGCAAGGTGCATTAGCACAAGTTTGGATATGGGATGAAAAAATACAAGTAGAACAGCAGCAAGAATTTAAAATAAAATCAGCCTATGCAATTCCAGAAACTTTATTACATCCAAAACAAGAAGAAGGGGCTCAGCTCATTCAATGTATGGAAGGAATTGAAGCACAATATTGGCAGGATGATATTTTAAAACACAGCCGCTGGTGGCCAACTGAGCCAAGTTTAAAACAATGGGCTGACTTTCAAAGAACCTGTAGTTTAGCGATTAATACTGAAATCCCACAGCCAATGGCATCTGCATTATTAAATAAACCTTGGGGTTATCATCGCACCAGTATTAATACCATCGCTTTGCAGCAGGAAAGTTTATGGGTGTTGTTAGGCTTAGCGGTATTTGTCATTGCCCTCGCTTGGTATGGTGTGACTATTTTCAAATGGCAACAAGCGATTACTCAAATTGAACAGCAAATTGAAACATTGAGTAGTGATGCAACCCCGATTTTAACTGCAAAAACTAAAGCCATGCAGGGCAAGCAAGCTGTAGATAAATTGGTCAAATTAAATCCTTACCCACATCAATTGGATTTGATGGGAGCTGTGGTTAAAAATCTGCCATCTAATAATGTACGGCTTATAGCATGGAAATATGAATTGAGTCGACTTAGTTTTACAGTTGAAGGTGATTCACTTGATCCTAGAAAATATGTTAAAGCATATGAGAAAATGGGATTGTTTGATAATGTGAAAACGGAGAATACGCGTAAAAATAACCAACTGAGCATTATAATGCAAGTCAAAGCCGCTACTGCAAACCCTAATAATGCAAAACCACCTACGCTTCCCAACAAACCTAAACCTGCTCAAGTGATTACAGATAAAATCGATGTTGAAAAATTAAAAGACAAAGATGATTTTGATTGGGGAAGTATACCTATACCTGAATTTAAACAATAAGTTGAAATAATGAAACCCTACTTACGTTTTATCCAATCAGCATTTACTGTATTGGCTTTATTGTGTTTAGCTTATTTTGCATGGCAATCCCAAGATTTACTACAAACGTTGCTGGCAAAAACTCAATGGAGCAATTTAGCTCTTGCAGCTTTGTTTTGGATAGGTGTGCAACTTATTTTAGTATTGGAAGCAAAATTACAACTCCGTGCTTTATTCGCTCAATTAAGTTACCCGCAAATATTTTATATTCATGTCAATCGTTTGCCTGCACGTTATATTCCGGGTGGCATTTGGCATTCTGTCAGTAAAATGGTTGATTTCCATCAATTAGGCGTTAAAAAATCACAACTTGGCGCATTATTTTTATTAGAAAGCATACAATCCATATTTATGAGCTTTTTGATAGGAGGGAGCTTAGTTTTTTATTTTCGGGGATTGAGTGATTTTTGGGGTATAGCGGCGGGATTATCTGCACTCATCAGCTTATTTGGTATTTTAATTGTGCCATGGTTGTGGTCATATAAATACTTCAAATTACCAAAACTTGATAAATACCAATATTTTAAAGCAGCAAGTCTTTTTTTATTTATTTGGACAATGGCTTCTAGCTCTTTTATTAGTTACTTGTCGGCATTCCCCCAGTTATTGAGCCAAACCCATTTATTAGAAGTTGCAGGCAGCTATGTTTTTTCGTGGAGTGTTGGCTATTTGATGATTTTTGCGCCACAAGGCATAGGTATATTTGAAGTGATTTCTGGAAATTTACTTAACTTATCCATGCAACTGGCCGATACCGCCATTATCATTGCAGGATTTCGTATCGTGACATTGGTTGGCGATATTGGGTTGTGGGCTATCACAAAATGGGTTCGTTTATTCGTATCCTAGACGTTTTTGTAATGGCTCTAATAATGTAGAAATATTCGCTATTTTTTCTGGATAACGTAGGTTAGCAGTATCACGTTTAGTACTACTGGCATTGATTATAGGCATATCTTGTTCATACTGGCTAAACTCATTTGAAACTTGGATAAATTCTGCAAGTTGCTTTAATGTTTCAATAGGATAATGCGTTAAATTTTCCAGCTTAATTTGTATATTTCTTTGTTGTAGAGCTGGAGTATCCAAATGTTTTAAAATAGCTTCTTGTATTGTAATCCATTGAAATGAAACTACATTTTCTAACGGTTGATTTACATAATCACGCCAGCCATAGGGCAATGCAAAGTTCCAATCAGTTCCTTCATAGCCTTGAATATTTAACTCAGGTAAACGATAAGTATTAAAACGCTTAGAGTCTAGTAACCAACCATCCAGCATCGAATCTACACTATACAGACCATTTCGAGTGATATGAATATATAAAGCATCAGGGAAAACTGCATCAACTAAATTTAACCACAATGGACAATGTACGGATTTATCAACTAAACGATGAGATTTTTGGCTATCATGACGAGGCATAGTTTTGCGTAATACTGTTAACAGTGCAAAAGCTGGATGATAGGCTTTACGAATAATAGCTGAGCTTATAGGATGTTTCATTAATTTGAATCCACCTAATTCTGACCAACGTTGCCACGTACTTGCAGATAAAGCAGACTGTTCAAATATATTCCTAATTTTATCCACCATTTCAGAATCTATTCTTTGACTATCAATGCCTTCGGCATCCCAATTATTAAGTGATGGGTGACAATAAGTATTCCAAATTACATCAGATTCTCGTGGAACAGAGGCAAAACTAGGATGCTCTCGTATAATTTTCATAAGCAAAGAAGTACCAGAGCGCGGTGCACCAAGAATAATGACAGGTTTTCTAAACACGCTCCACTCCTTGACAAGCTGTATCAAAATTGACGATTTCAAATGACTGTTCTTGTGCCAGCATAATTAATTTTCGGACAAATTCTAATTCCTGCATACCAGCGTAGACAGGGTGATCGTATAACACAGCAAGGTGAGGATGTTTCTGCAAGTCTTGAGAAAACACATTTAACATTGTCTCATCAGTTTTATAACGGACACGTAAATATTCAATATATCCAACGCCACCAGGTTCACCAAGTAAATTAGTAGGCACAGTCAATAGTGATGTATCCTGTATTTTTTCAATCTTATGCAAATCAATATCATGTTGATCAGCAAGTATTTGAAATCCATTTTCCATTAATATTTGTGGCAAATATTGCGAACCATTCCAACCAGGAGATGCAAAACTATTAATATTTTCAATACCAGCTACACGTAATTGCTTAATACCCCATTCAATCTCATTTCTTAATTTCTCAATATTCCAAGTATGGGCTTTTCGTTGCCATAGCGCATGATTTCGGCCACCATGCAAACCTAAATGGTGTTTTTCCTTAATTACACGTTGCAAAATTTTAGGATAATTTATACCCACAGGAGGGTTTGAAGCCGCTACTTTTATATAGCCTTTTTTTCCTAATCTTTGTGTGTTTGATAATTTAGCAGTAATAGGTGAGGACGCGTTTTTTTTTTGCCACATTTCTTTCAATGTTTGCACATGCGAAACAGCACGCCCCATATTGACAAAGAAATTGAATTTTACCTGCATTTGCTCAGCCAAAGTTAATAATGCAGGTACACCTTGAGCCATACAAATATGTGTATCAATATCGAACCGTAATATCAATAATTTCTTCATTTTAATCGCTTTTTATATCTAATAATACAGGTATTACAATGACATAATGTGAAAATTAGCATTGCTTGATTGCAATGATGTGTCTGTCTCCTGATTTGGTTTCTTGCTGTGGCTGAGTCTGATCAGACTTCAATTCCACGTCTGATACTTGATAACCTCTATTAGTCAGTAAGCTGATGACTCGCTCCACCGTTTCACCAAGGTGTGTGTGTAATTCACAAATAATAATAGGGCTATGCTGTTCTAAAGTATTACGCATTCCTTCTAGCACTATTGCTTCATTACCTTCAACATCAATTTTTAATATATCGGGAACAGGATAGTTTTCTTGTTCAATAAGATAATCAATATTGACGACTTCAACTTGTTTAATATTAGCAGTTGGATTGTATTGCTCACTATCAATTAAACGCCCAGAAAACGCCCCACCTCTCCGATCAAATTGTGCAACACCTTTGGAGTCTCCAACAGCTCTTTTATCCAATATGATGTTATTTTTAGAATATTTTTTTAATGATTTCTCAAGACAAATGTAATTATTTTCTTCGGGTTCAAATGCATATACTTTTCCATCATCACCAACAATAGATGCAAATAAAAAAGAAAATACACCAACATTAGCACCAATATCGTAAGCAATCATATTCTGTTTTGTTGATTGTGAAATGATACTTCTGGTGTCAGGTTCATGATCTTTCAAATGACCAGAATGAATTAAGTTGGAATGAAACAATGGGTTAATTATCAATGAATAACCTTCAGGAGTTTGAATTTCTTCTAATTGATTATTAGATAGTTTTTCAAAAGCGTGTAATACAATAGGAGAATCAGCAAGCCGACGTTGTAATTTTTTTGGGATGATACGACCAACACGGTTTATGGCTGTTAGCAAAGTTTTTCGTAATTGACTCATGGTTATTCCTTCTTAAATATTAGAACTTTCTATGCTGCTTAACATTATACAGCATAGCTGAATAGAAAATATTGAGATTGGAATAACAGGATGGTATGAGCGGAAACGAGATACAATAGTTTTTTGTAACTACCCAGACCAACTATGCCAATAGAAAAAAATTAGGTAAAAATGCTAAATTAGAGAAATAAACAATGCTAACCAAGAAGCAAAATGTATAGAATTTAATTCATTTTAAATTTGTTAAAGAAAATCGTATAAATCCTCGAATAATTAAAAACTTGCAAGTATTTAAATTTACAATGAATCATATTTATGATAGTACACTGCTACAGTGTACATAGGTCAATCTTTACGACATTTCAACGACCTTAATAAACCCATCCAAACAGAACGGTTTCCTATCATGTGTGGCATTCTTGGCGAAATTCGCTTTGATTCTCAAACCCCAAAACTTCAACAAGCTTCAGACATTTTGACCCCTCGTGGGTCTGATGGTGCGGGCTTACTCCAAATGAAAAACATCGCTTGGGCATTAAACCTTTGTATTATTCTGCATTGCCTAAATCATTTCATTTTGCATCAAATTTATCCTCTTTGCTAGCTTTAGGTGATATTGATCCCGTGGCTTTACATAATTACATGAGTTTCCATGCGGTTGTGCCCGCACCCTATACCATGCTTAAAGGGGTACGCAAATTGGCACCTGCAACTTACATGGAAATCAGTCCAAACGGTCAATGCACTGAAACCTGTTACTGGCAATTGAATTTTGAAACTTCCACAGAAGAACAAAAATATACCTCCAATGATTGGCAAGATCGAGTACTATATTCATTTTATTCTAAAGTGAATATACTTGCTAATTTCAGGAAATTTTAAATACACATTATTTTGATGGATGAATGTAATGCAATCTAATATTAATAGTACGATTCAAATTCAATTTTATCTTAAAAACAATAATATTAAGAAGTTACATGTTGGTGCAGGAAACAATGTAAAGCTTGGTTGGTTGAATACTGACTTTAATCCAACAACCTCTAAAGTCGTTCATCTTGATGCAAAAAAACTATTTCCATTTGAAAATAATGTTTTTGATTATATTTTTAGCGAGCACATGATTGAACATATCACTTATGAGCAGGGTTTACATATGTTATCAGAGAGTTATCGGGTTTTAGATAGTGGTGGTAAAATTAGAATTTCAACACCCAATTTGGATTTTTTGATGGATTTATACAAAGAGCCTAAATCCAAGCTACAGCACGATTATATTCAATGGGCAACTCAAAAATTTGTAAAAGCCGCACCCTTTGCTGATAGTGTTTTTGTGATTAATAATTTTGTGCGTGATTGGGGACATTTATTTATTTACAATGAAAAAATATTGCGTTCTTCTTTAGAGCGTGCTGGTTTTCATAATATTACAAAATATCAATTGAATGTAAGTGAGGATAAAGAGTTACGTGATTTAGAAAATGAAAAAAGATTACCTTCAGGCTTTTTACAGTTAGAATCTTTTACATTAGAGGCACAAAAGCCTTAACAGCGGCACAGAAATATTACCATGCCGCTACAGTAAAATGACACTAACATACTTTACTATGAAGCATTTGCAGAAACGGCTTGCTCAGTTTTTAGTTCCAAATGAACTTCACTTTCACCTTCAACCGCGCTTTCTTCAATTAGGCAACGTTCCACATCTTTACGTGATGGTAATTCAAACATGGTTTTGCGTAATAAATGCTCTAAAATACTACGTAAACCACGCGCACCTGTTCCACGTTCTAAGGCATGACGAGCAATTGCTTTTAACGCATCTTCCGTAAAATCTAACCCCGCCTCTTCATAAGCAAAAAGTTGTTGATATTGTTTGGTTAACGCATTGCGTGGCTCAGTTAAGATTTTAACTAACGCTTCTTCGTCTAATTCTTCCAATACTGCGATAATCGGCAACCGTCCAATGAATTCAGGAATAAGCCCAAAACGGCGTAAATCAGCAGGTTGCACTTCAGCCAATAATTGCTCTGGGCTGAGCTTGTCCACATCATCAAAGGCGGTATGAAAACCAATATTATTTTGCTTAGGTTGTACTCGTTGCGTAATGTGTTGTTCTAAACCTGCAAACGCACCACCGACAATAAATAAAATATTTTGTGTGTCTAAGGTAATGGTTTTGCCTTCTTCACGACGTTGATTTTTAGCAGGTAATTTAACTTGTGTGCCTTCGATTAATTTTAATAATGCCTGTTGCACACCTTCGCCGCCAACATCGCGTGAAACAACCGCACTTTCAGAAACGCGGGCTAATTTGTCGATTTCATCAATGTAGACGATACCCCATTCCGCATGTTCAATATTGCCATCTGCCACATCGAGTAAACGCACTAAAATACTTTCCGCATCTTCACCAACATAACCCGCTTGGGTCAAAGTCGTTGCATCCGCAATCGCAAACGGCACACCGACAATTTTTGCTAAAGTTGAAGCCAATAAGGTTTTACCTGTGCCTGAAGGGCCTAGCAATAACACATTAGATTTACTTATTTCTACGTGTTCATCACTATCATGTAAGGTGGTGCTTTGACGACCATGGCGCAAACGCTTGTAATGGTTATAAACCGCAACCGATAGCACTTCTTTGGCTAAATCCTGACCGATAATGTACTGGTCAAGCAAATTTTTGATTTCTAGTGGCGGTGGACTGTGGATTTCACGTAAGGCTTTTTTACGTCCCCAACTGCTAATCACTTGATGTGCTAATTCGACACATGCTTCACAAATATAGCCATCGCTACCCGTGATTAAAGGGGTTTCAGCACTTTGTTCGATACCACAAAAGGAACACACTGGCGGTCGTTTTTTATCTTTGTTATCCATGATAAGAATCCTTTTTCAACTCTCAAGGCTGGCAATTTTATCGCTTGAAAACACTCGCCATTTATCGCTTTCAGGACTGCCAATCCTCATTTTATTGATTTTGTCCAGTGAGTGAACGAATCCATGCAGCTTGTAATTGCTTACTGCGTTGTTGTCCTAAACTTTGACTAATTTTGTCTCGTACTTGTTCTAAAGTGAGTTTTTCGGCGGGATGAATCTGCTCACAGAATAGTAAATGAAAACCTAACTCTGATTCTAATACGCTACTGATAGTCCCTGTTTCTAGTTCAAATAAGGCTTTGTCTAATTCTGGATATAATTTCCCTACTGGAATCTGTCCTAGTTTGCCTTGTTCTGCTGCGGTAGGGCATTCAGAATGTTTTACTGCTAATTGGGAAAATTGTTCTGGCTTAGGGCGTGCACCTAACTCGCTGGCAATGGCTTCAATGCGTTTTTGTGCTTGCTCACGGGTATTTTCAGCGTAATTATTGTTAATTGTAATCAAAATTTGTCGGGCTGAGCGTGTTTCTGGGGTGTTAAAACGTTGTTGATATTTGGCGTAAAAAGCTCGGACTTCTGAATCGGTGACGGGTTCAATACCGTGTCCTACCGAAACTAAAACATTGTCTGCATGTAAAATACGACGCAAAGACGCTTTTAAGAGATCAACATTTAAACCATTACGCGCCAAATCGCTAATAAATTCCTCTTGGCTGGGATAGCGTTCACGAATGGCATTTAAACTGGATTCGAGTTGGGCTTCACTGATTAAGGTATTCGCCGCTTGAGGTGAGGAAAGTATGAGGCTATGCAGTTGATATTGAATTTTGACGTTTTCGACAATTTGTTCCATTTCGGATTCATTTAACGCCGCTAAATCACGCCCATGGACTTCCAATGCGGTTTGTAATGTGAGATAACGTAATTCAGGTGCAGGTAAAGCAACACTCATTCTAATTCCTCACTGATAACTGCTTCTAAAGCAGTTTCGGGTACTTGTAATTGATGATTTGGGAAGATGACATGATAGGCAACTCCGCCCGGTGTATCACGCAAGACTTTGAGAATTTCACCTTGTTCACCTTTTTCGGCTAAAATGTTGCCTTTTACGCCTAATGCTAGTTTAGTTTTAACTTTGTCACGGAACTCAAATTCGCTGGGTATCCATGCTGCATTGCCGTCAATAAGCTCTTCTGCTCGACAGCCAACCACAACGTTGTCATCTATAAAGTGGACTGAGTAAATCACTTGGTCTTGTAAAAATGTGCCGACATCTTTCACATAACCAATGCTGCCACGCCGTACGAGTAGTTGCCCCGTGTTTTTGCCCGCAAATGTGCCATCGTTGCGGATGTTGCGAATCACTCTGACTTCTGCGCCGTATTCATAGCGGGGTTGCATGGTTGTGTCCTCATAATCTTAAATATGGAGTGTTAATTTTAGTCACTTTGGGTTGTGGTGCTAATTTATATGGACAATCGATAATAGATGTTTTTGCTGCAGATATAAATAACAATACAC
>JADGDW010000047.1:15030-26719 GCA_016744725.1 Candidatus Albibeggiatoa sp. nov. BB20
TTTGGCAAGATAATAGTTGAGTCTTCTTATCAAAATAAGTTGATAAGCGGTAAATATTGGTTATCCAGTGCTACTTAAATGATGCCTGTAAGCAAAGCTCTGTTTTGCGAGTTAAACTAAAAGTCTTTTCTAAAATAAGTCTAAGTTATTCAGCAAGCAGAGCTTGCAAGGCAGGCATTCCCAAACTGAGTTTGGGAACGAGCAAACGAGCAATTTTTGCAGTTCTTTTACAGCCTCTGAGTTTAGAACGAGCAATATTTTTAAATTATTCAAATCCTCAAGACCTGAAAAACTAACTCAATTGTTGCCGCAAACTATCGACAGAAATCTTCACTTCTTGCGCTTCGTGCATGTGGAATACGCGAAATACTTTTTCGGTTAAGGCATCAGAAGCTACAAAATCTTGATAGGCTTTTTCTAACAACGCTTTATAATGCGCACGACGAGCTGTCATCGCTTCTGGCATACTCATTTCTGCTTCATCTAAATAATCATGAAAACGTTGCAAAATATGTAAACGATTCACATGCACGGTAGGCTCATTGTAAGGCACTTCAAAATAGTTTAAAAAATCTTCAGCGGAAGCTAAATCATCTAAATCGTCTTGGAAATCTTCTAGTTCGCTCATGGTAAATTCCTCTTAAATTAGAGAACTGGCAGCCCTCAGTTTTAAAATACGCTGTATTTATGGTTCAATTAGGACTACTTGTCCTGAAGTTATTACGGATTAGAAACCACCAAACGCGGCTTTCTACGCTTTTCATTAAGCACTTCTTTTAACACAGATGCACCTAAACGGTCCTCTGGGTCAAGCAATATTACCTTATCAATCATCTGCTCGCCCTCGTCTAACTCATCCACCCGCAATTTGACATACGCAGCACCTTTCAATGCCAATAAATAAAACCGAATCAAACCCATAGACATGGTTGAGTTAATATGGTGCGGTTCTAAATCACGCCAATCTTCAGGTAATTGTAAACGTTGCCCACTGGTTTTTAAGGCATAATTAGCAACCACTAACACATCTTGATAACGGTGCTGATAATAGTAATAACGATACAACGACACTAAAACAGCTAAACTTTCTGGTGCGAGGAAATAGGCACGTAACAACTGCATTTCGCCTTCTCCTTCGCTATATAATTCAGCCGCTTGCTCTAATAATTCAGACACTTCAGGCGGTTGATTTTCCTCAAAATATAAATCATCTTGCTCTGTACCTGAAAAATCGAATAAATCCATTAGGCAATCTCCTCCGTATTGCAAACATCAGCGGCATTGCATGTAGGACAGTTATCACCTTGTTCTTGCTTTGGTACAGGAATCACTTCAATTTTTTTGAGGCTTGAAGAAGATGTTGCGGCATCAAGTTGATTTTCCAACTCTACAATGCGTTCTAACATACAGCTCATGGCTCTGCCTACAGGATCAGGAATTAAATGATGTTCTAAATCCACACCGTGCTTGGAATGCGGCTTGCGACTGCTGCGTTTCACCACTTTACCGGGAATGCCCACCACGCTACTATTAGGCGGCACATCTTTAATCACAACCGAATTTGCACCAACTTGGACATTTTCACCCAAAGTAATCGCGCCTAAAACTTTCGCCCCTGCCCCGATTAACACCCCATTGCCTAATGTGGGATGCCGCCGACCTTTATTCCAAGACGTGCCGCCTAAGGTGACACCGTGATATAAAGTACAATCATCGCCAATAATGGCTGTTTCACCGATGACAACACCAATCCCATGATCGATAAAGAACCGACGACCAATTTCTGCTCCGGGATGTATATCAATATTGGTCACCAAACGGCTAAACCACGACAATAAACGTGAAGGATAACGCCAACCACGATGCCATAAAAAATGGCCCAGTCGGTGAATCAAAATCGCATGAACACCGGGATAAGTGGTTAATACTTCAAACCAATTACGGGCAGCAGGATCACGGTCAAATACACATAAAACATCTTCTTTGCATTGCGCCCACAAATTCAATTCATGCTCAATTTCTGGATATTCCACAACTGTTTCCATTTTATGACTCCGTTTTAAGGGCTGGCAATCCTTGGCTTTAAAAAAGCGCCCAATGATTTTAGTTTAGAACTGCCAATCCTAAGTATTCGTTAGTGTACAATCGAAAGTCTATTATTATTCAAGCGCATATAAAGCGATTCTAAATAATTCGATTGAGGGCGTGATTTAGTTCGACTCACAAACCGACGAATTTCACCTAATAAAACCGTGGCTTGTTCGCGTGTGACTTGGATCCCCATTTTCGAATACTCCTGTATCACGGTATGAGTGCCTGAGTGTTTGCCTAAAACCAGCTCGTGTTTGCGTCCTAAATCAGCGGGATCAACGCCTTGATAATTCAATGGGTCTTTGAGCAAGCCATCAACGTGAATCCCTGCTTCATGAGTGAATACACCCGGCCCAACAATACTTTTCTGCCAATGTAATGGACGACCCGAAGCCGTTGCGACTTGTTGCGAAATTTCAGCTAAACCCAGTGGATTGATGCCTAAATCTTGGTTGTATAAGCGCTTCATGCCTAATACAATTTCTTCTAATGCCGCATTACCCGCACGTTCACCTAAACCATTAACGGTTGTATTAACATGGGTTGCACCGCCTCGAATCGCTGCCAAAGTGTTTGCAGTTGCCAGCCCTAAATCATCATGGGCGTGCATTTCAATTTCTAAATCGCTTGCACTGCATAAATCACTAATCGCTTCAAATACAGAAAAAGGCTCCATAATGCCTACTGTATCTGCAAATCTAAAGCGTTTCGCCCCTGCATTTTGTGCGACTTCTGTAACTTGTTTTAAAAAATCAATGTCTGCACGAGAAGCATCTTCACCACCAACACTGACTTCTAAGCCCATGTCCAACACTTTGCGAATGTGCCAATCAATGTTTTTCAGTACCCATTCACGGCTTTTACCTAATTTGCGTTGAATTTGTAAATCAGATACAGCAATTGAAACATCTACCATGCTCACGCCTAAATCACGACACAGCTCTAAATCATCTTCGCGCATTCGACTCCAAACCAGTAAATGTGCGTTTAAGCCTAAATCCGCCACAGCTTGAATACTATCGTATTCTTCTTGCCCCATACTGGGAATACCGATTTCTAATTCAGGCACACCTAAGGCATCAAGCTTCTGGGCTATTGCTAATTTTTCTTCAAGGCTGAATGAGACACCTGCAGACTGTTCGCCATCGCGCAAAGTGGTGTCGTCAATAATGATGTTACGCTGTGACATGTTACTTTGTCCTGACTTCGGTGGTTCGTTATACAAGAGCATAGCAAATGATAAGCCATTGATATTTTTATTTTAAAATCAAAAGTTTGCTTTATTTTTGTAGGATAAGAGACAGGTTTTAAATGACTTGAATTTGGAGTTTGTAGCAAAGATAACAATACAATAAATATGGATATTTATGTAATTTATTTGAAATGGGCTTTCTTTTAGATTGCATTATAGGTTTTTATAAAAATTAGCATCCGCCAAAGCTAAAAATAAACTGATATTGCCGATTGGATTCATAAAAAATAATTATTTAATGATGTAAACTTATTGTGGTGCGGGGTGATTATTTAAGCTAAACGATAAACAATAATGAATTTTATTGATTGATTTTAAACGAAAAATATTTTTCGCGAATAAAGAAAATACGGTATAAAAATTGTATTCATCAGTCTGATATTATTTCAATCTATATTGGGCTAGCAGTAATGGCTATGATAAAATTAAACCCAAGTGCAACAAGGGGGTATCATGACTTCTCTTACACGTAAAACAATTCATGTCACCATGCACTTAATTAATGGCGAAATTCTAAAAGGAACTGTCGTCATTGAAAAAACCTTAAGACTCTCGGACACGATGAATAAGCTTAGCAAAGACTTTATGGTGTTAATTGATTACGAAGATAAAGGGCATATTATTAACAAAACCCATATTGTTCAAATCATGGAAAACGAGGACTTAGAGATTCAATCTTAAACAACCACAGGCTTAAGTTTATGCGAGGCGTTTGGATATTTTTAGGGTGGGTATTAATCAGTTTTTCAGTACTTGCAGCAGATGAAGACCTTAAAACAACTACTGCAATTAAAGTAGAGATTAAAGGCATTGAAGAGGCTGAAATTGTAAAAAATATTCTTGCCAGTCTACGCATAGAGCAGCAAAAGAATAATGAGCGTTTGACAAAAAAGCGGATTAAACGTTTACATAAAAAAGCACCTGAAGACATTCAAATCGCGCTTCGGCCGTTTGGTTATTATCGTCCACAAGTTGATAGTGAACTGACCGCACCAGAGGCTGCTAAAACGATATGGACAGCCACTTATACGATAGATTTAGGCGATCCTTTGATTTTAAAAACGGTCGATGTCGAATTACAGGGAGAAGCTAAGAAAGATAAGATATTTGCAAGATTATTAGCCAAATTTCCTGTTAAACAAGGTGATATTTTTAATTCTCCCAATTATGAAAAAGGCAAGCGTGTACTGCGAAACTTAGCTGAGTCACGCGGTTATTTTGATGCTAATTTTCTGACTACCCAAATTTTGCTGGATGAATCTGATTACTCTGCTAATGTGAAATTGGTGTTTGATAGTGGAAAACGCTATAAATTTGGCGCGATACAATATGAGCAAGATACTTTTAAAGAATCGTTATTAGATCGTTATAAAACCTTTGAAGTCGGTGATGCTTATAATGAGGATACGATGTTGGCATTTCGTACCGCCTTGGTGAATAGTCAATATTTTGATGATGTCGATGTCCGTATTCAACGTCCTGACAATAAGCAAGCTAAGAAAAATTATGATATTCCCGTCACCGTTAAATTAGCTCCACGCAAACGCAATTTATATAATGCCAGCATTGGTTATGGGACGGATACGGGTATCCGTGGCGGTTTGGGCTGGGAACGGCGTTATATAAACAGTTATGGGCATTCATTTAAATTTGACCTACAACTTTCTGAGATTCGTCAAGCAGCCACAGCACAGTATTTAATTCCTGTTGGTGATGATGAGAATCAGTATTTAACTGCTAAGGCGGGTTATTTAAAAGAAGAAAATGATATTTATGATACGGAAAGTTTGATTGTGGGTTTATCGAAAAATCAGATTCGAACCGTTTTTAACAATATTAAATTGCAAGAAGTTATTGGCATTGAGTATCGTGATGAAAAGTATCAGATTGGTGAAGACACAGGACACGCCACCTTATTGATGCCGAATGCGTCGTGGTCGTTTATTAAAGCGGATGATCGTATTTATACATTGAATGGCTATAAATTGGATTTTTCGATACGTGGTGCACTGAATAATCTTGGCTCGGATAATTCTTTTATCCAACCTCATTTAAGCGGAAAATATATCCATCAAGTCTTTGAAAAAGGCCGTTTTATTACTCGTGGCGAATGGGGTTATACTTCTGTTTCGTTATTAGATGGTGAATTTCGTGATTTACCGCCAAGTATTCGTTATTTTGCAGGCGGTGATAAAAGTGTACGGGGTTATGATTACAATGCATTAGGCCCTCAAGATACGAAAGGCAATGTGATTGGTGGTAAAAATTTGATTGTTGGAAGTGCGGAATATGAACATCAAATCGTGGGTAAATGGAGTGCAGCGGTATTTTATGATGTGGGCAATGCCTTTAATGATTTTTCTGAAGCATTACAACATGGGGTTGGGGTTGGGGTACGATGGCGCTCACCGATTGGCTTGATTCGAGTTGATGTGGCAACCGCGTTAAATGATGATAATTATCCCGTGCGCTTGCATATTAATATCGGCCCAGATTTGTAATTGTTAGCGAGACTTTACTGCACCTGATTTAAATAACGCACAATTTTAGAACAAGATTAAACGGATGATTGGATAAACAGGATTTTTTATCTTGGCGACCTTTCAATCTGTTACATCCTATTCAAAAATTATAGCTCCTCATCTCCCCACACCACATTATTATCCCATTCTTAGGCTTGTTTAAATTTGGCGATGGCTTTTTGTTTTGCCATCTTTGAGGAGTTGACGGGCTTCAGCGGCGAGTTTAATTGCGCCTAATGTATCTTTGGGTCGGTCTTCACAGGTTTTCTTATATGGATAATTTTCACCTATATATTTTTCCCATTCATCTCTTAAAAAGTTACGGTTGGCAATGTTACAGGCTTTTTTAAACCATGATTCAGAATCAACATCCCAAATCGATATAAGGTTATCTTCTGGGTCTGACATGCGGGAATATCCAATGGTAATTTTTCTGCTTCTTGCTGTGCCATTTTAAGTTATTTAACTTTCTTCATTAATTTCATTAATTACTCATTTTTTTCATCCCTTATCAACCTCTTAAGCTTGCTCTATTTCTGATTTCATGGCTCTCAATTGCTTGCGTAATTCATCAACTTGCTCAACAAACTGTTTGTTGAAAGACCATTGTAATTGTTGTGGTTATCGTCGTATTTTTATCACCGCTAACAATATCGCCACCTGCGTTCATTGAAACGTTACCGCCCACATTGCCGAAATTAAATCCACTCATAAAACACTCCTTTTAAATGAAACCATTGTAAAAAACAAACAAGTTCTCAATAATATATTTAATGGCAGATAATAGTTTATTAATATAGAAGTTAACTAAAAAAGGCAATGAATTAAGAACAACTAAAACAGCAGTGGTTTGAATTTTTAGTATTTTACAAAATAAGGCAGGGAATAAAAAAACCGTCTCTCAGGTCTAATCTAACATGAACAATCAAGAACAGCGATTCGAAGCCCTTGTGCGTGCATTGTCCGCAGATTTATATCGTTATGCGTATTGGCTATGCCATAACCGTAGCGTGGCGGAAGACCTTGTGCAGGAAACTTATATGCGAGCGTGGCATTCATTTACCCATTTGCAAAACGAGAAATCAGCAAAGGCATGGTTAATTACGATTTTGCGCCGTGAACATGCTCGTTTGTACGAAAAACATCGCCCAGAAATGGTCAATATCGATGACACAATTTTATTTGCAGAAGGCGAAACCCAAGAGCAATTAGCTGAACAACGCATGTTGCAAAAAGCCATTGCTCAATTAGAGCTAGAATTTCGAGAGCCTTTATTATTACAATTGATTGGAGGGTTTACGACCAGCGAAATTGCTGAACTTTTAGAACTAAACCAAAATACCGTGCTTACACGATTGTATCGAGCACGTAATAAATTAAAACAACTATTGGCGACTCCGCCACAATCAGCGAAGGGTAAGCATTATGGATGACCTCGAATTCAGACGACACGCGCTTATCGAGCCAAATTGTCAGGATGAAGGCTTCATTCAAAAAAAAAATGAGTCTACAGACAATCAAAAATGGGTTGAGGCACAACAAGCACTAGAATATCAATTAAACCAAGCTGTATTACAAGTCTCCATCCCAGAACGTTTGAGCGAGCGTATTATTTTACAACGGACACTAAAAACCGATTATCAAAGACAATCACAACGTCGTCGCTATGTTTGGTATGCACTGGCAGCCAGTCTATTTTTAACTATCAGTGTGTTATTGATCAATTTACAACCTGCGGAAGAGGTCAGTTTAAATCAATTGGCATTGCAACATGTTTACGAGGAATTACCGCATTTACATGACCAACAACATAAAACCATAGATCATTTGAACATGATGCTACATCAATATGGTGGCACATTAACCAAAAATATTGGCGAAGTGAATTATTTAGGCGCGTGTAAAATTGCTAATAAATCAGGGATTCACATGGTATTACCAGCCAGCAAAGGCGTGGTGACGGTGATGATGTTGCCGCAAATTGACACTAATCAAGCGCGTTCATTTTCTGATCCACGTTTTCAAGGACGCATCATGCCAACCGACAAAGGCAGTATTGTGATTGTGGGTGAACATGGTGAGAATTTACAGACTTTTCAACAGTATTTTGCCCAAAATTTGACTTGGCAAAGGAGTTAATACAATGATTCGTTTATTTATAGCAGTGGCATTTTTATTAAATTTTCAAACCGCAACCGCAGCGGAAATACAATGGCATGATTGGTCAGCTGCCACTTTGCAAAAAGCCCAGCAAGAAGATAAATTGATTTTACTGAATATGTCCGCGACATGGTGCGGCTTTTGTAAAAAAATGAAAGCGACGACTTATAAAGATGCGGATGTATTGAGCGAAATTGAAAAAAATTATATTGCGGTGTATGCCGATGAAGCAGAATATCCTGAGCTGGTGAAACGCTTTCCTAAAGTCGGTCGTCCCGGAACCATTATTTTAAATGCCGATGATGAAGTGATTATTTACAAAAATGGCTATCTCAAACCGCAATGGATGTTATGGCTATTACAAGCGGTGGTGCAACAAGTCGCAGCAGTTCCCAAACCAGCAGAACAAGGTACAATATGAAACGCCGCGCTTTTCTGATTGCCACAGGTTCGATCAGTGTGTCCAGTTCGCCGCTATTAATGGCAACCGAAGCAGACCCGATTGAACCAACATTAAATCCCCATTTTATCCAATCCAAGCAAACCGTTGAGCTTGATTTAACCCATCAACAATGGGAAACCATCGCCGCCGCACAAGAACATTTATTTCCCGCTGAATCGGATTCTCCCGGTGCGAGTGACGTGAATGCCCAAGATTATTTATATGCCGTTTTAGCTGATGCCAACCGTGAAGAAGCTGACCGTAAATTAGTTAAACAGGGTGCAATTGAATTGGACGAAATCAGCCAGCAGCAGTTTAAAAAGCCGTTTACTGCATTGAATCAATTTGATCGAGAAACCAGTTTACGTGCCTTTGAACAAGATGGCGGACGGGCTTGGATTATGACTGTGCTGGGTTATATTTTTGAGGCGTTATTGGCTGATCCTGTGTATGGCGGCAATCCGCAAACGATTGGCTGGCAATGGCTGCAACACAATCCGGGTTTTCCACGTCCTCAAGCGAATCAAAGGTTTCATCAATTATGAACGACTTCGATGTGTGTATTATTGGTAGTGGTGCGGGGGCTGCGCCTGTGGCTTACGAATTGTCCAAAGCGGGCTACTCGGTTGTGGTGCTAGAAAAGGGTCGCTGGTTTAAAAACGAGGAATTTACCAAAGATGAATTGCTGGGGATTCGTGAAAAATTTACCCCTGATTTGCGCGATGAACAACATATTTTAGAATTACCGCGCGGAGATAATTGGCGTACAAAACCTACATTACATTCTGGTTGGAATTTCTGGAATGGCAGTTTAGTTGGTGGTTCAAGCAATTTTATGAGTGGTTTTTTTCATCGTTTAAAGCCTGTAGATTTTCATCAGCGCAGCGAATTCGGCAAAATTGAAGGCGCGAACGTAGTCGATTGGCCAATCAGTTACGCAGATTTAGAACCGTATTATGATAAAGTTGAAAAAGTAGTTGGTGTGTCTGGACGCGTGGTTGAGCATCCATTTCAAGAACCACGCAGCAGTGAAGATTTTCCATTTCCCCCCACGCAAGAACATCCAATTTCCAAACATATTGACAAGGCTTGCGACAAGCTGGGCTATCACGCAATTCCAATGCCTCGGGCAATTTTATCTCGTCCTGCGTTGGATCGCCATTCGTGTAGTTACAATGGCTTTTGTGGCAGTTATGGTTGTAGCACAGGGGCGAAAAGTTCCGCTCGTGTTGCGTTAATCGATCAAGCGGTGGCAACAGGCAATTGTGACGTGCGTACCGAATCGATGGTGAAGAAAATCAGCACCAATGCACAAGGCAAAATCACTTCAGTCGACTATTTTGATAAACAAGGCGAATTACAGCGCGTCGATGCGAAAATCTATGTGGTTGCTTGCCAAGCAATTGAAACATCACGTTTATTGCTCAATTCTACAGGTGCGAAACATCCCAACGGCTTAGGCAATGATAATGGACAAATTGGTAAAAATTTATTATTTGCAGGCGGCGGCAGTGGTTCGGGACGTTTGGCGTATAAAAATTATGCAGAAGCGGAACAATCAGAGTTAAAACAATTTGGTACATTCATTAATCGTTCAATTCAAGATTGGTATGTGATTGATGATAAGGATTATGGTGAACGCCAAAAAGGCGGCACAATTGATTTTGTACATTTACATCCGAATCCCATCGCTCGCGCCAGTCGTCAAGTACAAGGTTCACAAGGCTTAGTGTGGGGCAAGCCGTTAAAACAGAAACTCAAGGAGCATTTTACAGGCGGAAAATATATCAAATTAGAATGTTTTTGTGATTGGATGCCGACTGATAATAGCCATGTTTCGATTGCTTCTGATTTAAAAGACAAGTGGGGTATTCCATCAGCAAAAGTACGGGTTGATGTGCATTTGCATAATTTGCAAGCGGGCTGGTATTTAGCGGATAAAGGCGCGACAGTGTTAAAACAAATGGGTGCTGAAAATGTAGTGGCGTTTGCTTCAGGTGCGCCACCGACTAATTTAGTGGCAGGCGGTTGTCGGTTTGGTGATGATCCTGAGATTTCAGTTTTGGATAAAAATTGCCGTTCACATCAAATTGAAAATTTATATATCACGGATGGCAGCTTCATGCCCACGGGTGGCAGCGTACCTTATACATGGACGATTTATGCAAATGCGTTTCGAGTTGCCGATCATTTGTTGAAGGAATTGGGCAAGCCTATGACCGCTATTGTATAAGTCCGTTATTTCTGTTTAGTAAGCCACGACAATATCGATGATTTTGATTAAGAATTGATATAACTCTGGCTTTATTTGTTGTTTGGGCTTTATAGTTACTCTATATTGCTCCGTTTTATTGATGATAAGAGAGATAAGTAAAGGACGTACATATTTATTATAATCAGGAGAGCCAAATTTTTCTTTATTGTTCATTGTAAAAATATGAGCTAAACGTCTTGCTAATAAGTAACGGTAGTAAAAAATTCTGATTTTTCTAGGTGTAACATTTTTTATGCACTTTAAAGAGCGAATAAGATTTTTCTGCTCATTACCATCAATGTCATAAACATTCTCTTGTTGTTCAGAAGTTTTACTACTAATGGATTTATTTCTTCCTTTTGCTTTCTTTGTTGTTGGTAGTGGATGAGAACATTTTGAGTCAGAATAAATTCTGAATAGCTCTTCTTTTTCAGCTTCAGTCAATTCAGGCAGTTTAATAGCAATTAGAAATAATTTATCTATATATTCAGTAATTAATTTATCCATATCTGCTGATTTTTCAGAGTGTTGAGCAAGATGGCTGTATTTTAAATAAATTGCTCTTTCTAATATTATTTCATCAATACAAGCGATAATGACTAAACGTTTATGAATTTCGTCATCATCTAACATGACTCGCAAAGCATCAATAATCTCAATGATTTTATTTTCTGAACATCGGTCAATATCATCAATAATAAGCAGAATTCTTTTTTTGCTATTTTTAGGGTCTGGAATCCATGCTTCCAGTAATAGCCTTAATTCTTTAAAAATTTCTGCCTGAATACCTAAAACATCTTGAAAAGAACGTTGTGATAAAAATTTCTTCAAAAGATTAACCGCTCTCTTTTATTGATTAGTCAGAGCTTTAACTAAACAACCACCCGCTAAAGACGGGTGGGTTAGAGGCTTGGCGGCTGAAAGCCGGGATACAGGGCGACCAAGCCCTGTTGTCATTAAAGAATTAG
>JADGDW010000235.1 GCA_016744725.1 Candidatus Albibeggiatoa sp. nov. BB20
CTATCAAAGCAGTGCTACTAACTCAATAAATATAGCATGTAATATAAAAAAATCAACCCAATGTGCAAGAATTTAACTAACGTGCTATTGGTGAAAAATAAAACGTCAAATTTATAAGCTTTATTATGTTTTTTCTAAGTTTTGTAGTATTTTTCCAATATATCCATTGCAACATTTATTGCCTGCAACTGTTCTTCATCACCACCACGATCTGGGTGATAACGGCTGACTAATTTTCTATACTGTTTTTTAATTTTAGGATAATCAGTAGGCTCTTGAAGCCCAAGCAGCTCAAGCGCACCCATTTTCTGTTCTCCAGCATGAAACAATACCCAAAAATGAGTGATTAAATCTTCCACATCTTGCTCCGTTGTGGTTTGCAAATGGCTTACATCTAAATAATAAGTTTCC
Source organism: Candidatus Albibeggiatoa sp. nov. BB20 (assembly GCA_016744725.1). GTDB lineage: Bacteria > Pseudomonadota > Gammaproteobacteria > Beggiatoales > Beggiatoaceae > Albibeggiatoa. The sequence continues at coordinate 412 of JADGDW010000235.1, forward strand.
AATGGGTCATGCTCAGTTAAAGCTGCATATCCAGAATCATAAGGTAATAAGCGTATATTTAATGCAGAAATTTCTAAGCACGCTTGTTGTTGTTGCCATAATTCGCGACGCAACTTATACAAGGTATGAAATAGTAAAAAGTGCATTTTAAATAGAGGGTAGCTTTTAGTCAGGCTAATACTGGGGAAACCTTGAACTTGATTGGCCTGCAAGGTTTTTAGCAATTCAAACTCGCCTAAACCCTGTGGATGTTGGCGCAAAATATTAAGTACAATTTCAGTTAATTTTTTTTCACACATTATTTGACAGCTTCATAAATTCACAGCAAACTATGGATATTTGTAAAATACATGCCTCAAAATGACTTTGAGTCCGCATCATCTTAATTTTAAAACAAACGGTTATAGCATAATGGAGTTTATCCGTAGTATTTCACAATTGAGGCCACAGCACCACCAATGTGTGGCGACAATAGGTAATTTTGATGGTGTACACCGTGGGCATCAAACGGTTATTCAACAGGTCAAAACTGAATCACTTGATTTAGATTTACCTGCGACAGTGATTATTTTTGAGCCTCAGCCACAAGAGTTTTTTGTACCAGATAAAGCCCCAACCCGCTTAACTCGACTGCGTGAAAAATTATTTGCATTTCAACGTTATGGGGTTGATAGAGTCTTGTGCTTACGCTTTGACAAACGGCTGGCTAACCTTGAGCCCGATGATTTTATCCAGCAAATTTTAATTAATGGCTTAGGAATAAAACATTTGGTTGTCGGTGATGATTTTCACTTCGGCAAACAGCGACATGGAAATTATAAAGTCCTACAAGATGCAGCGAAACAACATCAATTTGAAATTGAAAAGCAACGCACATTTATTATTGATGCAGAACGAGTCAGTAGCACCCGTATTCGTCATGCTTTGGCGCAAGGGGATATGCAGCTTGCTAATGAACTGCTCGGCCGACCTTATATGTTAAGTGGGCGCATTAGTTATGGTCAACAACGGGGGCGTACTATTGGCTTCCCAACTGCTAATATCTTTTTACATCGGCATAAATCACCATTATTGGGTGTGTTTGCGGTCAAAGTGCATGGTTTAGGTCATCGGCCTCTAACAGGTGTTGCAAACTTGGGTACTAGACCCACGGTAAATGGTGCTCAATTATTACTAGAAACCCATATTTTTGACTTTAAACAAATGGTTTATGGGAAATATATTGATGTCGAATTTATCGCCAAAATCCGTGATGAGAAAAAATTTGATTCTTTCGAGTTATTAAAACAACAAATTGTTCAAGATGCACAAACAGCACGACAATTTTTTAGTTCTTCAACAAATTATTTGTATCAGAATTAAGTAGTGTAAGAACTCATACTAAAGAAGCACTTTAATCATGTTTAAAAACCCACTCTTTATTGTGTTATTTTTAGTTAAATGCTATGCCATATAATATTGAAATCAATAGTTTTTTACTCTATTTTTAATATATGTGGTAAGCGCATGAGATAATACAGGTGCAATCCTATAAAGCCTCCAGACCTGCCGAATATCACACATTTATTGTATTTCAATACTAAAACATAAATATGATCTGAATGGTTTTGGAGGGGATTACAATATGTATCGGGTAGGGTTTGCTATTCTATTATTCTGCTTTGGGTTTCAAAATCCAGCAATAGCAGAAACTTATGACTTTGACACTCATTTATCATCATATCAAGAAGGTGATATTCCAATCCCTCTGTTAGGCCGTAACATTGTGGTGAAGAAACTCAGTGGAGAAAGTTTTGTTACAGGTCAATATGAAGGCCAAATTGCGGTAAAATCACTGTCCTTGTCAGGCAATTTCGAGGTTTTATTCAACGTAACAACTGATTTTCGTAATCACTGGTCAATTGCAGCGGCGACCAATTATTAATAAATTCGTTTATATTTAACTAATTACAACCGTTTCCGTTTTGGTGAAACCAATGATGAAATTTTTTGGAATGATACCAACTGGCGCAAAGGTGAGAAAAATGAAATTTGGTTACAAGTTAATGGTACTCAAGCCAAAACTTATATTAATGGCCAATTTTTCCAATCTATCATTTTACCTGATGCAAATTTAACTTATAGCACTATTTATATCGATAATATTATTAAAGATGCGACCCGTATTTATTCTATACAAGCACAAAATTTCGATGGTAGTGATTCAGACGTGAAGACTAGTGATAATGGCACGACTGATGACAGTTTATTTGAGTATGAAAGCGGGTTTAATGATGGGCAAAATGCTTGCATTAACGATCCCATTAGCTGTGGTGTTGCCTCATCGATTTTAGAATATGAACGGGGTCGAGCGGATGCAAAGCAGTTATGTGTTTTAGACCCTACAAAGTGTGGCATAGTCTCTCCTGCGGCAGAATATAATCGCGGAGTTGATGATGGGCGTAACGCCTGTCGAAATGATCCAACTCAATGTGGACTGGATTCACCTCAAGCAGAATATGAACGCGGCAAAGCCATTGGTCAACAAATCTGCCAAACCAATCCTGCTGACTGTGGCATTACAATTATTCCTGATGGAGAAACTAATGCTTATGAAAGAGGCCGTCAAGCTTGTATTGATAGTCCTGAATCCTGTGGCATAGTGACTCAGCAAACCACATTGCCAACGTATACTCCAAGTTTAGGTTTGATTCAGATTCCTGTCTTGGCGGTATATGATATTTTAGGCGGTGCAAGTTTGTATCGGGTGAGCTTATATCAAAATGCGTTGTCATTAGATTTTCGTTTGGATTCGGATAGTATTCAAGCAATTAATAATGCAGATGAGCTGAATATTCCAACGGCTGTACCATTACCTATTTTGAGTCAACCGACAATAACCAGCCAACCAACAACAAATGCAGATACTGAATTAAGTCCTGTAGGGCCTGTTCCGCGTTAATGGCATTCAGCTATAGTCGTTTTATTCTAAGATGATACAGGACTGGTAGTCCTTGGTTTTAAAAGTAATTGATATTTAAAGTTTTATAGGACTGCCAGTCCTAACACCCAAAACGAAATTGGCTATAATACTTGAAAAAGGCGTGTAACTCACATGTTATGCACTTTTTTTCGTCAAAAATCATTGATGGAACATTTAAAATACGGTGTATAATTACCGTGTCGTATCGTCTTTTTCCATCAAAAGCCATCAAGTATAAAATCGAATACCTTCATGACTGAGCAACAACTGAAAAATATTATTGAAGCTGCGTTATTTGCTGCAAGTCGTCCTCTTACAATTGACCATTTTTTAAGTTTATTTCCTGAAATGGGGCGGCCTGAACGGGGTGAGATTCGAGCTGGTCTAAAACAGCTACAAGAAGAAAATCAAACGCGTGGGGTAGAATTGGTGCAAATTGCCAGCGGCTATCGATTTCAAGTGAAACCTGAACTGACGGTATGGGTTAAGCAACTTTATCCTAAACGCCAGCCTCGTCAATCACGGGCATTGATGGAGATATTGGCCATTATCGCGTATCGCCAACCGATTACTCGCAGCGAAATTGAATCAATTCGTGGTGTCAGCGTCAGTACTCAAATTATGAAAACGCTACTAGATTATCAATGGGTTCGGATTCTTGCATATAAAGATACACCAGGACGGCCTGCCTTGTATGGTACAACACGGCATTTTTTAGATCATTTTAATTTGAAAAACTTGAATGCTCTACCTTCTCTCAATCAGTTAAAAGATATGGAAGAGTTAGACGAATTAGATAATGCACTAGAACAACTACCACCTGATGAAATGGACAGTGATAATCAAATCGATGAAATTGAAATTGACGAGATTGAAACCGCGGGTACATTTGTTGATATACCAAAACCAGAGTTAGACGAATTAGATAATGCACTAGAACAACTGCCACCTGATAAAATGGACAGTGATAATCAAATCAATGAGATTGAAACCGCAGGCACATTTATTGATACACCAAAATTAATTGAATCAAACGATTAAATAACATTTTGGTTAAAAAACAATCAGTGGAGAGTCTCTTCTTGATATTCATTGTTAGCTTAGAAAAAGCTGATAGCCTACTCATTGGCCAACGGTTTTTTTTCAACTCGACGTTTTTCTCGACGTTTATCCCATAAATGTTTTACATGCCGCTTCCATAAAATATTCACACTATAATAGCCAATTCCCGCAAACATTAATCCCATCGTCAATGAACCCAGTAATAATGGTTGCCATAGATTCATAATGCTACCCATTCCTGACGATAAATCAATGGTTTCAGGCGGTAAGCCCATCATTAATGCACCCAAACAATAAGAAAGATAAAACATCGGCGGAATTGTGATAGGATTAGTTAACCAAACCAATGAAACCGATAATGGAATATTAACTTTAAAATAAATAGCTAAAATTGCCGCCCACAACATTTGTAGTGGAAATGGAATAAATGCGGAAAATAAACCCACAGCCATACCACCGGCCAAAGATTTACGATTCAAATGCCATAAATTTGGCTCATGCAACCAGTCACCTAAAAATTGTAGGTATGGATGTGATTTTAATGTTTTAGGATGCGGCAACATCCGTTTAAAAAATTTTCTAGCCATACGTTACAACATCATGCGCTCAGCAATTATTGCTTTTTTGTTAGGGATATTGATATGTCAACAACTTACAGTATTGCC
>JADGDW010000048.1 GCA_016744725.1 Candidatus Albibeggiatoa sp. nov. BB20
CGCTCCGTCATCGCTAAGACGAATAATTAAATCAGTCCCTTCTTTAGACAATTTAATTTTCACTGTAGCCGCAGCGGATTTACCTGATTGTTGACGGGTAGCCGAATCTTCCACACCATGCCCAATGGCATTACGCAACATGTGCTCTAATGGGGCAACAATACGATTTAATACCGTACGTTCAAACTCAATAGATTCACCAATGATTTCAAAATCAACTTTCTTTCTTAATTCTCGCGAGGTCAAACGGGCAATCCGCTGCAAACGAGGTGAAATCCGTGAAAATGGAATCATCCGCGTGCGCATAATCACATCTTGTAATTCTGTTCCAATCCGTGTTTGTTGCACTAATAAAGTATCACTTTGACGAGTCAATACTTTGAGATAATCTTGAATGTTGAGCAAATCGTTCACACTTTCTGACAAACTGCGCGATAATTGCTGCATGACTGAGAATCTATCCATTTCCAGTGGATCAAATTCTTCGTCATCCTCTTCTTCAACGACCGTTTCTCTATAACTGGATAAAATCTGCGCTTCAGTTTCAATTTCTAAGCGCCGCAACTGATCTCGCAACCGTGTTACGGTTTGTTCCATCTCACCTAAGTTGGCTTTGAATGAACCCTGTTGTTGCTCCATGTGAGCACGAGAAATTGATAATTCACCTGCCAAACCTGTTAATTTTTCAATCAATGCGACTCGAACCCGAATGCGGTCTTCTGCACCACTTTCAGTCATTTCAGGTTCTTTTTCTTTTTCGATCGCTTTATCTTGAGCTGCAGACTCACTGATTTGAGATTTAGCAGTTGGCTTCGCCAGTTCTAATTCTATTTTTTCAACGGATTTGGATGGTTTTTCATTTGATTCTGGCTCAGCTTCTCCATTTAATGCTGCTTTGATTCTGACAATTAAGTCATCTGGCATATTTAAAGGTAAGCTTGAGCGCACAGCCTCTAACTGTGCCACTAACTCATCAACACAGGTTTGAACCACTTCCTGGATACGGGGTGAAGAATGACTTGTGCCTTCCACAATCTTAGTTAACACGGACTCTAATTCATGGCTTAAATCACCCATTGGGGTAATCTCAACCATCCGTGCGCCACCTTTCAAAGTGTGCAATTCACGTTGTAACTCTTTCATTAACTGCATATTATCGGGTGCAGTCTGCCAGCGTTCTAATAAAGATTGGGTGTTTTCTAAAATTTCTTCGGCTTCTTCTAAAAAAATAGCCATGAATTCATCGGAAGGATCGGGCGGCGTGAAAATCTCGCTTGAACCAGACATAGTAGGTTTTGGTGAAGATAATTTTGAGCTTTGCTTAGTAGGTACGGGCACACCTGCTTCCGCCATCGCAATTTGACTGATTAACCCAGAATGATCATCATCACTAATCACTTCACCACGCAGTAAATTATCTGTCATGTCAATAACTTGCCTAAACAAAGCTAATACATCATTATTGACGTTAACATTGCGTTCAGATAATACTCGAGCATAATTCTCAGTCGGCCCTGCTAAAGTAAATACTTCAGTAAAACTGACACTGCGAGAACTGCCATTTAAAGTATGAAAACAACGGATGACATCATCAGTTAATGGCAATGGCTCATCACTATTTTCGTATTCTTCTAATAAACGACGTAAATTAACAATATGCTGTTGCGCTTCAGAGGTGAAAATATCAAGTAAAGCAGGGTCGACTTCATCTTCTTCATCAGTTAAATCACCACCCAATGACAGTAGTTCATCAGGGTCAGATAACAAATCAGATTCATCTAATAATTCAGTGCCTAAATCACCTAACGCACTATCATCTAAGTCAGTATCCAACTCAGCTAAATCGGTATCTAAATTAAGTTCTGTATCTAAATCAGTATTGAGTAAGTCACTATCATCTAAGCTGTCATCATCCGAAAGTTCTAAGTCATCGTCAAAACTTGATAAATCTAAGTCATCATCTGTGTCTAATGTACCTAATTCAATATCATCCGTTTCAAATGCGGCAAGCTCTTCTGGTTCAGTTTCAATCGATTCAACTGTTTTTTCCATTACTGCTTCAGGTTCAACGCTATTTTTAGCTACCGATACAATGGTATCTAAATCTTCACCTTCAGGCAGCTCAAAATCACCAATCGTTTCACCTTTGGTTTCAGTTAAGTAATGAGCTTGAGAAATCAGTAATAATACTTTATTGGTTGTTGATGCTTGGCGTTGGAATTCTTCAATTAGCCCCGGAATCACACCTTCGACTTGAGAGACAAGACCTAATACATTTTCATTAATCGGCATCCCACCTTCGATAATGCGATTCAGCATACTCTCAAATCGCCAGCCCAATTCGCCAATTACAGCTGCGCCCACCAAACGGCCACTACCTTTCAATGTATGAAACGCACGGCGCAAAGTTTGCAAAGCCTCCACATTATCAGGATTCACTTTCCATTGCGCAAAACTGCCAACGATTTCTTCGAGAACCTCTTGAACTTCCTCTACAAAAATGTCAAGAATCTCTTCATCAATTTCGTCGGCGGCTGATTGTTCTGGAATCTCAAGTAATTTCATAAGTGTTACCGATGCTTTAACCTCAGTCTTTCAATGACCTGTCATTACTTGGTTAATAATGCCAAACGTTTTTGGGTGGTGTTCAAAATATCATCTGCATCCATAGGATTGCCCGCAAGCGTGTCTAAATACAACTCGATACTGATTAATGTATCTGCCAATGCTTTGAGCTTCGCTTCTTCTGGTACAGTTTTCTCTTTGATAAAGACCCGCTGAATATATTGATTGCATTTGCGCAATAATAGCGATGCACGGTCATGAGATAAAATAGATAAAAAGCCTTCAACTTGTTTTAAACGCCCCGGTACTTCTAACAAGGTTTCATCTAATTGAGTAGGATCATTGATAAACGAGACCAGTGGTTGAATAACTTGGGATAATTCAATTTTTGCTTCATTAACCACCACACTTAGGATGATGCCAAATTGTGGGGTTTCAAAAAATTCAGTATCAGGACTTTGTTGTAAACGTTGCCGTGCATGAACTCCTTGTACTCCAAGAATATCTAATGCTGCGTCAATTTTTAACAGTGCGTTACCAATTTCTAACAATGAATTCAACTCAGAAGAGCGTTTTCCATCAATGACTTCTTTAATCATTCGCGCTTGCACAATCATAGAGTTACGATGAGTAGGCAAACCGAGCAAACCCAAAGTATTTGCCATATCAGTTAATAAAGTCACTAATGGTGTAAGCTCACTAACCGTGGGATTATCCGCACGATTAAAAATATCTAAAGTCTCTTCAATTCGAGCAAAATCATCTTTAAGCAAGGTAATAACAGTTTTCATTAACTCAATATCAGGGCCACTGAATGTGAGTCGTGCTGATTGTAAGGCTTTTTCTGATGGGAAATAATCTTGCAATTTAAAAACAGCTTTAACTTTTTGTAACTGCTTACCTTTAGTCTGAGAATGTGCTGAAAAATACAGCAAATTGGTTAGCAGTGCTCTAGGAGCGGGCTGTCTTAAAGCCGCATTACCGTGATCGACAATCTGTTTAATCACCGCATCTACTTGCTTCAGTGCATTTACCACATTGGCATTAAGTTCTAAGCCTTTCAATAATAAGCTTTCTAACACCGCTTCTGTCACCCACCACACTTTAGTGACTTCATGAGTGCCTGTTGCCTGTTGCATTTTCTGCATCACATTGTAAACATACTTAATGCCTTCAGTAGCTTGCTTAGGATTTTTGATAATCACACCTAAGCCTTTGTGATATGCCACTCGCATTTTCTGCGCATAATCTTTTAATTTAGGATCAGGCAATTGTACAGGTTTAAGCCCCGGCAAATGTACAGTCAAATCAGGTGTAAACAATTGATTAGCAGGCAATGCTTTTTGTGCCCGCATTGTGCGTAGCCCATTAATCAAAGGCAATAATGCCAATGGAATATCATGTTGTACAATCGACAAATGATCCAAATAATTAGGCAACTGAATCAAGCTATTCATCAACAAATCATAGGCTTTTTCTTTGCCTTTGTTATCACTGATTTTACCAGCAAGTAGGGCTGTGATAGTCGCTTCTACGTTTTGCACCAACAATGCCGCAGTTTGCAATTCCATCATTCCCAAAGCACCACGAATTTCATGCAACCATGTGACACACTGCTGTAATGGTGCAGTATCATCTTGATTTTCCACAAACTGTTCCAATGCTTGGCGCGTTTGTTTCAAGTTTTCATCAATGGTTGTTTTCACCCAAGTCAGGGCTGAATACTTCATGTTTCAGTTACCATGTTGCCATTATGAGTGAGAGAATGAGTCAGTCATTTGATCTAAAGACTGTTGCACATCATCAGGGAGTTTGAAACCTGATACTGATTTCTTCAACTCATCAGCCAGTGTTGCCAAACGCTCAATAGCAGCAGCGGTCTCATTCGTACCATTCGAGGTTTGAGTGGTAATTTCTTGAATAATCGTCATTGTGCCAGAAATATTGGAAGCGACTGCGGCCTGCGTTCTGGATGTTTGTGAAATGTTCTCAATCTGACCTGCTAACTGTACCGACACTTTTTCAATTTCGGTTAAGGCCTCACCTGCACGTTCTGCGACTTTAGCACCTGCCACAACTCCAGCCGTACTTTGTTCCATCGAGCTTACCGCTTCATTGGTATCACTCTGAATGGTTTTAACTAAGGCATCAATCTGTTTCGTTGCATTACTCGAGCGTTCTGCTAAGCGTTGAACTTCATCTGCAACCACCGCAAACCCACGACCCGATTCACCTGCCATCGCCGCCTGAATCGCTGCATTTAAGGCCAAGATGTTAGTTTGGTCAGCAATATCATCAATCAAGCCAACGATTTCACCAATTTCTTGAGAGCTTTCGCCTAAACGCTTAATTCGTTTTGAAGTTTCTTGAATTTGCTCACGAATCGAATCCATACCTGTAATCGTGTCTTGTACCGCTTTTGCACCTTTACTGGCAATCTCAACTGATTTTTTCGCCACTTCTGCTGACTCAACCGCATTAGCCGATACTTTTTTCACTGAGTTGGCCATACCGATAATCGCTTGACCTGCTTTAGCAATTTGTTGGGCTTGGCGTTCACTGGCTTGGGTTAACTGAGCTGCTGTACCACGAGTACTTTGTGCAGCACCTGTGACTTGCATTGCAGTTTCGTTAATACTGATAACCAAATCACGCAAGGCCTCAATCGAGTAGTTAATCGCATCGGCAATCGCACCTGTAAAATCTTCTGTTACCGTTGCATTGACGGTCAAATCACCATCGGCAAGGTCAGCAATTTCACTTAATAATCTTAAAATCGCTTCTTGGTTACGTTGGTTAGTTTTCTGACTTGCATCTAAACGTTGTTTGGTTTCTTCAGCACGCCCTTGATTGGCTTTAGCAACGAAAACAGTCAAGGCAACTAATAAAATCAATACGATACCTGCCAAGGCATTACCTAATCCAGGGGTGAATAAGCGTTGATTGCTGGCTTTCTGGTAGATTTCTTGTAAATTTTCGATACTGTTTAATACTTCTGGAATCGATTCTGTTAAGACTAACAGCGCATCTTTAGCTTGGAATAATTGTTCTGCTTTGTCTAAGAAGTAGTCAATTTGTTCAATTTTTTCTTCAAAGCCCATGGTTAATTCTTGAATTGCTTGTCTCGCTACAGGATCAAGCACCATAGGAATATCATCACTGCCATCAATAAGCACTGCTAGCGTATCACTGAACTCACTAATGTCATCATCTAATTGGGCTTCAGCACTCAACGCTTCAGAATCACCTCGGAAGGAAACCCGAATACTGTTACCAATCCGTTCCAATAGCATCAGCTCACGGGTCATAGCATACATTTGCATTTGATTTGCACCACCAACAATCATAGCTTGAATCGTGGTTTCGGTCTGTGCCACTAAGTCTACGGTCATTTGATTTAATTGTGCAGACTCTTTAAATAAACGCACTACCGCTTCTTTAGTTTGCGATAGCTGGTCTATACCTGAATCAGCTTCCTGCCATGCACGCCCTAGCTCAATTAATGCGGGTAAGGCATCCTCAGGGGTTGCAGGCATTCCTGTATCAGGATTTCCTTTTTTCAATAATTCTAATATTTTTCGATAATCCAATTGGGCTTTACTAATTGAATTAAATGCTTCTTCATTCCCTCGCGCGGCATAACCTGACTGTTGGGTAATTTGTTGAGACATTAAACGTAATTGGGTGACATGGCTTAAATATTCTTTATCATATTTACTATTAATTGATACAAACCAAAAGGTTGCAATCAATAGTGCAAATGACACCAACAATAGCCCAATCAGGGCATATAGCCACGTATTTGTAGAACCAATTGCTTTAAATGAAAATTTCATGGCTAAATATTATCCTCCGCGAAGTGGCATACAAGCCCAATTAAGGAAACAGTCTATAAAAACGTCATTCGCTAAAATAGTTGCAGTGTAGCACTGACAGTCTTTTAAATTCATTACAATGCAGCGTTTAAAAATGTACTGTATTTGGTAGATTTTTATAAATCCAAACTGGAATAATTACTAAATTCAGGACTACCAACCCTAATTAAATCATTATAGTGCTGCGTTTAAAAATTGATTGCTTTCTGTTAATACTTGCATATCAAATACAACCCAAGTCTGTTGTTCATAATGAAATAAACCTTTATTAAAAGGGCTAACCCATGCTTCTTGACACGGGGTTTCAGTATCTAATAACTCTTCAGGAAAGTGCTTAATACCCATGACTTCATCCACTAATAAGCCGGCATAAACACCATTTTGATTAATAATAAGAAGGCGGCTACGATTTTCAATACTAGTGATTTTATTCGATAAACACGCGAGCAAATCAATGACAGGTAGCAAAATACCACGAATATTGGCAAGCCCACGAATCCATGTTTTTGCACCTGGTACTTTTGCTAATACGCTAGGACAATTCATAATACGGTCAACATGGGTAATACTGCTGACTAAAAATGTGTCACCGACACGGAATGCAATACCACGCCAAATTTCTTGGACTTGCTCTTCACGTGGTAAACCTTTAGCACGTTGACGAGCCCGTCGCTCTATATCTACTAAATATTGAAAAGGAGATTGTCCAACCGCATTAGCCATGCCTAAACCTCAGCGTTGTCGCATATCATGAGTCATTAACCCAATAGCTCTTTGACCACAGAAAGTAATTCGCCTTGGTTAACAGGCTTAACTAAAAAGCCTTTTGCACCCTGCATTTTTGCCCAAGCAATATCACTTTCCATACTTTTTGATGACACAATAACGACTGGAATAGTTTTTGTTTCCGCATCTTTGGTAATTACGCGGGTCGCTTTAAAGCCATTGATTGCGCCTGGCATGACAACATCCATAATAATCAAGTTAGGTTTGACTTCTTTTGCTTTTTGTATGCCTTCTTCGCCACTTGAAGCTTCAGTTGTCTCGTAACCTTCACTTTCTAGGATGCTTTTCACTAGGTAGGCATCTGTTGGCGAATCATCCACAATCAATATATTAGCCATACATTATCTCTTATTCTGTTTCAGATGAATCATTTTGCTTTCACGTCTACAACATAGGCTTTAATCGTACTGAGCAGCTCTTCACGAGTAAATGGTTTCGTCATGTAGTGTTCTGCACCGACAATCCTGCTACGTGCACGCTCAAACAAGCCATCTTTACTAGATAACATAACAACAGGAATTTTTTTAAATGCTTGATTATTTTTAATTAAAGCACAAGTCTGGTAGCCATCTAAACGGGGCATCATGATATCAACAAAAATAATATTCGGTTGATATTCCATGACTTTTGATAGTGACTCAAAGCCATCTGTCGCCGTAATGACCTCGCAGCCCGCTTTTTTTAGCAAGGTTTCCGCAGTCCGTCGGATGGTTTTACTATCGTCAATGACTACAACTTTTATGCCTTCAAAGTTTGTTTCCGCGCTCAAGGTTGTTTCCACTCATCAGACTTGAATTAATCTATTATATCGTACATAAAGGTAGAATCTTGGTGTAATTCATCATACTCTAACTTTTATGCACACCCGATAACACATCTCTGTGTAAATACTTTAACATGATACGCGATTTAGCAATGAATTCAATCGTATTGTTGAAATCTTTTGCGAGTTTTTTTATATATCGCTTGTAACTCTATGTAAAAAAGGCTGTTTATGAACCCCAGTTACTTAAATTCTGTACCACATTTAACCACCGCACTGCATGGCCCATTGGAGCATTTGGAAGCACATTTACTAGAACAACAGGCACATATCGAGCACTGGTTTCGTCAGCAATGGCATCATACACCCGCGCCTTTTTATGCGTCAGTCGATTTACGCAATGCAGGGTTTAAGCTTGCTCCCGTGGATACTAATTTATTTCCAGCAGGATTTAATAATTTAAATAGTGCTTTCTTACCGCTGTGTATTCAATCCATACAATCTGCCATTGAGCAATTCAATATGGAGGCATTACGCATTTTGCTAATTCCTGAGAATCATACTCGAAATGCCTACTATTTAGAAAGTGTTGCCACTTTAGCTGATATTTTACAAAAAGCAGGTTATGAAGTGCGTATAGGTTCACTCATAGAGGGCTTGTCTGAACCACAATCTTTTGAATTAGATTCAGGTAAAAGCTTATTATTAGAGCCTGTGATACGTCAAGGTAACACCATTAGCATTGAGGGTTTTACGCCTTGTTTAGTACTGCTGAATAATGACTTGTCGTCTGGGATTCCACCTATTCTACAAAATATCCAACAGCCCATTATACCACCATTGCAGCTTGGTTGGTCACATCGGTTAAAATCGGAACATTTTACTTATTATAAACAAGTTGCCAAAGAGTTTGCACAGCAGGTTAATATTGATCCATGGTTAATAGACCCACTGTTTAAAAATTGTGGCGAAATTGATTTTATGAAGAAAGAGGGTGAGAATTGTTTGGCTAAAAATGTAAATGCCTTACTTGATGAAATTCATGATAAATACACTCAATATGGTGTTTCTCAAGAGCCATTTGTGGTTGTTAAAGCAGATGCGGGTAGTTATGGGATGGGGGTAATGACAGTGCATAGCGGCGATGATGTATTGGCTTTAAATCGGAAACAGCGCACTAAAATGTCGTCAACTAAAGGTGGACAGCAAGTCAGTAAAGTGATTATGCAAGAAGGTGTGTATACGTTTGAAACTTGGGAAGAGGCGGTTGCGGAACCTGTGGTATATATGATCGATCATTTTGTGGTCGGTGGCTTTTATCGGGTGCATACATCGAAAGGGATTAATGAGAATCTGAATGCACCAGGAGCACATTTTCAACCTTTGGCATTTGCTGAAACCTGTAATTCTCCTGATAAAACTAAAGAACCTGATGCGTTTCCTAATCGATTTTATGCGTATGGTGTGGTTGCACGTTTGGCTTTATTAGCGGCTGCAAGAGAATGTAGCTTTCACCCTCAAGAAGTTTCTTGTTAATCTTAGAATTTCTTAATGTTTGTTACCACTGATAATTATCTTTCTATCATAGTTACCAGTGGTGTGATTGATATGAATTTTATATCAGGTGTAATGATTAATGTGCTGGTTGCCAATCATGTGCTCTTGTTGAAATACCAGGATGAGATATAAGTGTAAAACTGCTACTACCAAGGTTTAGACAGCTTGGCTGTAATTCTAAATCAGTATCAGTCATTTCTGTAGGCAAGTTTTCGAGAGCTTCACTATTTAAAGAACCAAGCGTATCAATTTGGATATATCCATCTAAGCCAAACTTTGATGAGGCTGTTACAAGATCGTTATCTGATACAAAATAGCCTGTTGTTGTAATACCAATATTCCCACCATTGCCTCCTCGAGCATCAGCATGAATTTCACCCTTGTTTAAAACGCTAAATGTTGGATTTGCAATAAATATATCACCACCATTTTTTACTCCACTTTTAACACTCGTGGTTATTTTTGTATCTTGTGGTAGATAAAGCTGTGTACCAATAGCAAGGCTAATCGCTCCCCCTCCTGAATTTTTCGCTTCGGTTGTAATTTTACTATTATTAAACAGGCTGAGTTCATTTGCACCAATAACAATGGTGCCCGCATCGCCACTGCTTGGGAATATTGACTCACTTCCAGAAGTGATGTTAGAGTTGTCTAATTCAAGATTTTTTGCAAATAAAAACATTGTCCCGCCCTCGCCTTGGCTTGATGTTTTAGTGCTAATTGTTGAATCCTTCAAAGTAACGTTGGTTGTAGTATTAATATTTTGAATTGTAGTAATAGCATCTTTGGTGGTATCATATTGATTTATATCAGATAAATTCCTCTCAAAACTACTAAAGCTTTTGTCAAAGAAAATAAAACCCGCTTGACCTTCTGCTGTTGTATCAGAAGTTATCATTGCATTGTTTAAAATAATATTTTGTTGACTGGCTAAAAGCATAATGCCCGCATTATTTTTACCTGACGTATTGGTGCTGATTGTAGAATTTTCTAAGATGAAATTACGTACACCATTGATTATTATGGCACTATCTTCACCTTTAATCTCTTCTTGGGCAGTATTAGCATATACATTTGACTGATTTATCAAAATAACATCACGTTTTCCTTCTATTAATATACCGCTTGCTTGGCCTTTGGTTGTATTTGAATATATTGTTGAACTGTCTAAAATAACGTCATTTCCTGCATCAACAGCGACCACACCTGCATCACCGTTACCTGTTGTATTTGAATATATGCTTGAGTGATTCAAAATAGCGTTGTTTTTTGTTTGCATGGTTACCATTCCAGCATGACCATCGCTTGTGGTATCTGAATATATATTTGAGCTATCCAGAGTGATATTTCCAATTCCAGTGATTATCTCTACATTTCCCGCACTGCTTTTTCCCTTAGTTTCAGAAAAAATTTCGGTATGATCTAAATGAATATCATGATTTCGACTACCTATTAAAATTAGCCCTGTGTTTGCCTTTTTATCTAACTCATTCAAAGATACAGCACCATCTCCTGAGCTTGTTATATCAATATCTTGACCTTGAATACTGGAATAAATATTTGAATCTTTTAAAGAAAGAACGTCTCCGCTAATAACGCTTATTTTTCCTGTATTTCCACCCTCTTTGGCTTTTGAATCTGAGTATATTTTTGTATCATTTAAAGCCAAATCGCTATAGCTTATTATATCAACTTGCCCTGCATTGGCTTTGCCTTCACTAAGAGAAAATATTGTTGACTTATCTAATGCAATATTAATCCCTGTCACTTTGATTGAGCCTGCATCACCTGCATTTAGTTCTGTACTATTTGCATTGGAAAACAATTTTGAGTTTTTTATTGTAATATCACCTGAATATGCAGTTACTTTGATATTTCCTGCTTGTTTGTTATTCCATGTACTGCTACTGATTGTTTTACTATCTTCTAATAGGATATTTTGGTAGCCATTAATTTTAATATTTCCCGCATGTCCTTGACTTGTTTCTTTGGCGCGACTAAAAAATTCGACATTCTGTAATGCAATATTACCTTCACTTTCTAAACTGATAGAACCTGCATCATTAGTCCCATATGTATTTGAATTGATAATAACATCCTTAAATAAAAGGTCAGCCTGTGCAAAAATATTGGTATCTAGCGCTTGAGCCTCTTTGTCAATCCAAGGAAATAGAGAGGTGTTGGTAAGCACAACGTTACTACCATAGATAGAAAAACCACCTCCTAAATTTTTAATTTTAATATTAGATAGCGTAATATTAGCAAGTTCACTTGTGTCTAACAATTCATCAATATCATCGAGGAAAACTTCACCGCTTGAATGTACTCCTATCATGGTCACTTCGCCTTTAGGAAAAAACATGGTGGCGATAGGCGTTTTTATAGCATTTTTACGATTTTCAGCAGATTTATAATAATAATGCCCAGAAATTTTAATATTTCCTCCAATTAAACTGAAATCTTTATTTTCCTTAAGTTGTAGAGGAGCTTGTGTATAGTTTGCATCATATTTCTCACCTAATTGTTGATTAATTTCATTACCTTGAATATCTATCGGTGCAGGACTATCAGTCAAAAAACCAAAACTGCTAATCGATGCTGTGGTCAAAATATTCCGTTCTGGAAAACGGGCATGAAACTCACCCTCGTCACCTAAACGCACATAATCTGCCGTTGATAAATGCAAACCACCTTGTAAATCTAAACGTGCATTCACACCCAACATAATGCCGTAAGGATTCAAAAAATATAAATCCGCATTGGGAATAGTCGATTTTAACGTTCCATCAATAAAACTAGGTTCACCACCAATCACCCTCGCGACAATATTTTGAATTGAATCAGCACCCGAAAAATGTGCAGCTTCCCCTTGATTCAAATTAAAACGATCGAAAGTATGGAATAAGTTACTGCCAACCGTTTGCCCAAACTCCTGCCGAATTTCATAGTCTAAACCAGCATTCAAAGTCATAGGTTTACCCGTATGATGCAATACAATCTCTGTATTTCCCATAATGGGTAGTAGCAATAAAATTGCTAAAATTAATCTCATTTCATAACTCACTATTTTTAAATATTAAGATATAAACTATTTATTATTGATAAGCAAGCAATGTAAATGCGGTACAAATTTAGAGCTTTTTATCTCAGTACAGGACATAAGGTAAGTAAATGAGGTATAAGAAAAATAAGAGGTAAGCAAAACTAATTTTTGTTCTTTTGTTAGTGTGTCATTTCTCGGGTTTTTGTGAGGAATATCAAGCTTAAGATGTGGGTAACTTTTAGCAAAACCTAAAAATCCTGATGTTTTCCTTTATGCCCCTTACTCATATAGTGAATGCGTCTTGTATCATCACTAAATATTAAATGCTCGATTGTATCGGCTTTTTTTCCAGAAAAATATTCTTTTTGCACTTCTTTAATCCTGTGGACGTTGGATTCTATTTTCTGTCACATCCAGTGTTAATTTTTTAACTCCTGACATGAATTTTTCTACTTCTTTTGCATTTGAACCTTCTGATAACGGCATTAATCCTTCTTTTTCAAGGCTTGGCTTAATATTTCCAACCCTCTTGATTGTTGATGTTTCGCGTTTGATGCCGTCATTCCAAATATAAACCCTAAAATATCATAAGCCGTTCCACTCTGCAGGCTAAACAATGTGAAAAATAAAAGATCATTTCAGTATATTGATTTTCCTTTGAATGTAGTTTGTGAACTCATGACACTCCAGTAGTTAGCGTATTATTTCAGCATTTTTCAAGATCGCATTGTGGAAAATCAAGCCAATACTATTAGATATTTTCAAATTAATTAATAGCTTACCCCTCTTATTTTTCTCAATTGGAATGTCATTTGGTGCTTGACCTGCTAAAATCTTTAATGCGGCTTGAGCTGCCCATTCTCCTTGTTCTTGAGGTATTTTAACAAGGCCAATTGTTGTGAAAGGCATCATTGATTTTTGTGTTGTACCTGTTGGAATCTGGGTATGTTCTAACACAAATTCAGCCGCCAAATAAGTATCCCAACCTTGCATATTTTGTGGTGTAACCAATAATAATTGATCAACTTGATCTTGTAATTTTATATAAGCTGCTTTCCACTCAGCAAAACTATTCACATAAACTTCTTTATCAAATTGAATTTGGAATTGCTCTTTATAAATACTAATCGCACGTTTTTCTGAATACGCATCCATAGATAAAATGCCTAAACGCGTGCCTTTTGCATAACGTGACAATTGTTTTAATAATGGTTGAAGCAAGCTAATTTCCACCATGCCTGTGACATTTTTATACGGAAACCCATAGACCGAGGCATCCCAATTAACCCCACAGAAAACAAAAGGAATATCAGCATCTTTGTAGTAAGGTTGAATGACATATTTAGATGCACTGTCATCAGAAGCAATCACAACATCAGGTTGATAAGAGTCAATTAATGCTTTGACATCCAATCCAGCTTGTAACTTAAAAGCTTCCTCGCGATTACGCTTGGTATCCATGCGTATCACTTTAATTTCAATGCCTGTTGATTCTAAAACTTGCCGCATACCCTGCTCAATGCCCTCACTCCAAACATAATCAGCATGGTATGAATCAACGTAAAGCAGTTTTTTATCAGATAAATCTGTAGCTGCAAAAGTAAACATTGATAAAAATGACAAAAATATTAAAGCAGCTTGTTGTATCATTTTCATTGAATTTCCCTTGTACAATGGCTCGGACAATATTTCTAATATATAAATACAATTAACTCTTTAGAAAAGAATAGCAGATTTTCGCAACTAACCAATTGAAATACCTTGTGTTTTACAAGAATTATCCGAAATATTGCTTTTAGATACAAGATTAGAAACTTAAAAGAAGACTATTGCCAACCTCAGTTTTCCTGAGTATCTATATTTTTTCAGTTTACTAGTGCTACAATTGGCAATCAACTATTTGACTGCCAATTTCTAATCTATTAAGGCATAAAACGTTGAATTACTTCTTGTAATTGCTCTTCATCAGGAAATAGTTCTGTTGCTTGTTGCCAAACTGTTTTAGCTTCTTCCTGTTGACCATTTGCCCATAAAACTTCTCCCAAATGTGCAGCAATTTCAGGGTCTGGATTTAATTCATAGGCTTTACGTAAATAATCAATGGCTTTATCAAGTTCACCTTTATGGTATAACACCCAACCTATACTATCTAAAATATAATAAGCGTTAGGTTGCAGGGCAAATGCTTTTTGTACTAGTTGATAAGCTTCTTCATGCCGATCAGTGTGATTAGATAAGCTATAACCTAAGGCATTCAACGCATCAATATGTTCAGGTTCAATTTCCAAGATATAACGTAAATCTTTTTCCAATAGCGAAATATGCCCCATTTTTTCCGCTAACATGGCTCGCATATAACGCAAATTCAAATTATCAGGATATTGCTCAATATTTTCGTCATAAACCACCAACGCGTCCGAATAACGTTCCTGCTGCATGTATAATTCCACTTCAAATTGCAACAAACTTAAACGTTCAGATTCATTATGCGTTGAAATACTATGTAAATGCTCAATAGCTTGGTCAAACTCACCTAAATCAACCAATAAAACCGCAATCCGCGCTTGTGAATTCAAATAATTGCTACTGGTTTCACCAATTTGTCGATACCAAGCCAATGCAGTGCTAGTTTTCTTCTCAAGTTCAGCAATTTGCGCTAGATAGTAAAAAGCCAAATCATTTTCTGAGTCTACGTTTAACAGACGATTGAAATAGATTTTAGACTTAGTTAACTGCTCGGTTTGTAAATGTAAAACCCCTAAGGCATACAATAGCTTTTCATTATTAGGGTCTTTGGCGGTCAAGGCTTTAAATGAATCAATCGCCTCCGTAATCTGGTCATCCTCAGCCAATAAACGGGCATAACTGAGTTGCCAGTCTTGGTTATCGGGCTTCTTTTCTAATAATTGCTTAAGCCAAACCAATGCTTGTTCGGTTTTATTTTGTTGAGATAAAACATAAATATACACAGGTACTGCTTCATCATAACTTGGATTTACCGTTGTAGCAGTAGTATCTTTAGCTTCTAATTCAAACAATTGTTCTAAAATCGCTTGGGCTTTTTCTAATTTATCACTGCCGACTAAAACCCGCGCATACAACAACAAGGTCACAGGATTATTGCTATGTTTTTTCATCACAGAATCCATCAATCTCGCAACTTGGTCTTGATCTTGATCTTCAATGATTTCCATAATCAGACGTTGTTGTGAATCAGGCTTATCTTCCAATGCGGTTAATAATCTATCCAAGTGTTCCGCAGCTTCCTCTGGCCGATTTTGTTGTACTAAAATTCGAGTCAAGTTATAACGTGCTTGCAAACTACTTGCATCAAGCCTTAACCATAATGTTGTTGCTTGATAAGCTAAAGGATAATCTTTTTCATGTAATGCTAAACGTGCTGCTCGTTCAGCCAATTCAATATCTAATAATATCTGAGCAATTTCTAAAAAATACTGGGCAGATAAAGAATAATATCCACGTCGTCCCGCTAATTCTGCCACCATATATTTATACGAAAATTCTTGGATCGCAGAAATAAACTCAGCAGAACTGGGATGTAATGGGATGATGGCTTCATTGCTTGGTGTATTCAATTCATTTTCAGCGGCTTCTTGCGCACTGACATCACCTTGATGAATTAATTGACCACCACAGCTTGCAAGTAAATTGACTAACAAAATAATACAAACTTGTTTACCTAATAATTTAATATTCACATTGTGCTCCATAACGGGCGTATTGTTTCTTTCAAGCATTGCAACAAGCTTTTGATCTTGATTCGGGTTGCAAGTGCATTTTATCAATGTTCACAGGATAATTTTCATAAACTGACAGAATCACTTAAAATAGTATGGCTGGTATATTAAGCTGAAATGCAAAAAAATTAAATAACAGGTGACTGAAATTTCGAGTTCAGACGCTGAAAATATTAACTGATTGAGTTTAAGAACTTATGCAACAACTGATGATTTGTGGTATTGCCGACAACCAACCACAATTATTAACCCAAATGAGTAAAGCCATTTTAGACTGTGGCGGCCACATTGTAGATAGTCGTGCCACCGTATTTGGTCATACACTATCGCTTAATTTACAAGTGACAGGTAGTTGGGATGTGATTGTAAAAATTGAGGACTTATTACCTCGTTTACAAGCACAATATAATTTTAATTTAATCAGCTCAAGAACAGAAGCACGGCAAATTGTGACAGATGTCATGCCGTATGGGATTGAAGTGATTGCATTATATGATCCTAAAATTATCTATGAGCTATGTGAGTTTTTTAGTAGCCGTAATATTGGGGTTGAAGAGCTGATTAGTCAACGTTATGTGCCAAATCAAACCAATACTTTAATGTATACAGTTTCAATGATGATTTACATTCCAAATGATGATTCAATCCCACAGCTACGAAATGAGTTCATGGAATTTTGTGATGATCTCAATTTAGACGCGGTTATCGCTCCAACCAAATAATTCATTAAAAACAAGCTTTTTTGTGTGCAATTGCAGTGAATGTACTACAAATGAGCACATAATATATAATTACTGAAGATTGCCAGTTTTCCAAAGATTGGTAATCCTAACAGTTTACAAGCAAAACATGGTATTTAAAAACTGCAAAACAGAGCTTAAACAGCAGAATAATAAGCTATAATAACTCGTTTTTATCCTTTAAATTCAAGTTATTCTTCCATGTCAAATGCCAAATCAAAACCGCTTTCTTCGCATACACGTTTTAGCTACGACATGCCGTTGCTGCTTGCCTGCTTAGTCCTATTATTACTGGGCTTGGTGATGGTGACATCCAGTTCAATTTATATTGCTGAAACCCGTTTTGCTGATAGCCTGCACTATTTTTGGCGACAATTGACTTATGCCAGTATTGGGCTTGGTGCTGGATTACTTATCATTTTGATACCAATGCAGTTTTGGCACAGAGCCAGTGCTGCTTTATTATTATTGGGTGTATTCAGTTTGATCTTGGTGCTTCTGCCTTACTTTGGGCACAGCGTGAATGGCAGTATGCGTTGGATACGTGTGGCAGGATTTAATATTCAACCCTCTGAATTGATGAAGCTATTTATGATTCTATATTTATCAAGCTATTTAATGCGACGTAGCCAAGAAGTACGAGAATCATTTATGGGCTTTGTCAAACCGATGTCAGTGCTGATTTTAATTGCCAGTTTGGTTTTGCTCGAGCCTGATTACGGCGCAACGGTTGTTTTATTCGTCACTGTGTTAGGTATGTTATTTTTGGCAGGCGTGCCGATGTATCAATTTGTATTATGGGTGATTGGTGTGAGCTGTGCGTTGAGTACGTTGATTTTCCTAGCACCTTATCGCTTAGAACGTTTAACCACCTTTATGAATCCTTGGGCTGATCCATTTAATTCAGGCTTCCAGTTAACGCAAGCTTTAATCGCCATTGGGCGCGGTGAAATCTTTGGAGTGGGATTGGGAAACAGTGTGCAAAAACTGGCCTATTTACCTGAAGCCCATACCGATTTTCTATTTTCAATTTTAGCTGAAGAACTGGGCTTAATCGGGGTGATTTTTGTCATCGGCTTGTTTGCATTTGTGGTATTGCGTTCATTCGTTATTGCAGTGGAAACCGAGCGATTGGGCTTGCATTATGCGGCTTATACTGCGTATGGAATTGGTTTGTGTATTGGTTTGCAGGCCAGTATTAATTTAGGGGTCAATATGGGATTATTACCGACTAAAGGATTGACGTTGCCGTTAATGAGTTATGGCGGCTCAAGCCTTATTGTCTCCTGTATGATGTTGGCGATTTTGCTGCGTATTGATTATGAAACCCAGCAAAAACGCATTCAATCTGATTTAAAAGCCAAAGTGGGATGATTTATTTTTTAGCTATTTTTTGAACAGAACTCAAAATGCCACGCAAAATATTCATCTCTGATTTATTAGGGGCTGCACGATTAAACAAACAACGTAATTTCCGCATAGTCAAACGTGGTTTATCCGCTTCTAAAAATTGCGTATCCAACAAAGTTTGTTCTAAATGCTCATAAAAATATTCCATTTGCTGCATATTGACGGCATCGCCCACAGTTGGTAATGGGTTATTTTCATTTTGTTCTGCTGTACGACGTAATTCATAACTTAACACTTGCACCGCTGCCGCAATATTTAAAGAAGAAAAATCAGACTCAGTCGAAATTTGTACCAATGAGTGGCAATGGTCTAATTCTTCATTGGTTAATCCTGCATGTTCACGCCCAAAGATTAACGCCACTTTACCTTCTTGTGCTAACGCTTTTTCGGCACATTCTGGCGGTGTTAACATCGGCCAAGTGATTGAACGTAAACGCGCACTGGTTGCAATCACTAATTCATAAGGATGTAAACTTTCGACAAAATCATCATAAATTTTTGCATTGGCCAAAATATCATCAGCACCCGAAGCCCGAGCTGTCGCCACCACACTAGGAAATTCCTTTGGCTTTACCAAAACCAATTGAGATAAACCCATGGTTTTCATTGCTCTAGCGGCTGCACCAATATTTCCAGGATGAGAAGTTCCAACTAAAATAATGTCGATATTGTTTAAGCTTATCAATGTTATATGTCTTTCTAGTAAATGATGAAAAGTGAGGGCTTGTGTTTTGTCGAATTTGATTTTTAATACAATTTTTACTGTTAGCACATACTACAAAATGTGATGCTGGAGTGCAAAACTTGTTTTGTGTGTTACTTTTGCTATAGTCAATTTTGTCTTGCGAGGACTGGCAGTCCTTTTATATTTTAAATATCAATCAGTTTTAAAATCGAGGACTGCCAGTCCTGTATCGCTTTAAAATAAAACGACTATATGATTCAATCAATTCTGTAAGCTAAAGATTGCGAAGGACATTATTATGCGTATTTTAGGTTTGATTTTCATCAGTTTATTATTAATCAGTTGTGGAGCAACTACCGCCATTTACGGTGTGCCGCAAGATCAATGGGAACAGCTATCCGAAGTTGAACGCCAAACCGCAATTGAACGTTATGAACAACAACAATCAGTTTATGCAAACACCCGTGACCAAGCAGATAACGCCCGCAAAGAAGCGGAAGAATTTGCCGCCAAATGTCATGAAACCAATGACGCAGGCGATAAATCGGACGAGTGTGACGTGATTACACGGCGTAGATTTGGACTGTAATTATTCGCCTATATGAATGACAACTGAACGATTGCCACCATGGTAACGGTGTTCCCATAAAAAAATACCCTGCCATGTACCTAATGCAAGTTGCCCATTTAAAATAGGAATACTCAAATGGGTTGCAGTCAAAGTGGATTTAATATGACTCGGCATATCGTCTGCGCCTTCTGAAATATGCGTATACAGGCTATCGTGCTCTGGTACTAAACGATTGAGCCAGTTTTCCAAATCACGTTTTGCTGAAGGGTCTGCATTCTCTTGAATCAATAAACTGGCTGAAGTATGGCGCACAAATAAGGTGCAGAGTCCTTCTTGAATTTGGCTATTGCTAACAAGATTCTCAACTTGATGAGTAAATTCAAATAAGCCTTGTTTAGGAGCTTGTACAGTAATGGTTTTAACTGGCATGGTATTGCATCTTTTTAACTCAATGGTTCAAACAAAGCCTCTAAATCTGCATGACTCAGCTTGGCGCTACTCTTATTATTACCACCAATAAATAAAGCTTCAGATAGGGCGCGTTTACGTTGTTGTAATTCTTGAATCTTGGTCTCAACTGTATTTTCAGTCAAAAATTTGTACACAAACACATGTTTATCTTGCCCCATTCGATGCGCTCGGTCAGTTGCTTGATTTTCCACTGCGGGATTCCACCAAGGATCATAATGAATCACCGTATCTGCTGCGGTTAAATTCAGCCCTGTTCCCCCTGCTTTTAAACTAATCAAGAAAATCGGCACTTCTTTATTTTGAAACTGCATAATCGGTTGTTCACGATTTTGGGTACGTCCTGTCAATTTTACATAGTCTAGATTTTTAGATTTCAATTCTTCTTCAATCAATGCTAACATACTGGTAAATTGAGAAAAAAGTAAAATTCTGCGCCCCTCTTCAACCATTTCTGGCAGCATTTCCATTAATAATTCTAATTTAGCCGATTTCTTCACTTTTGCAGCCGCATCCATTGGGACTAAACGCGGATCACAACAGACTTGGCGCAACTTCAATAAGGCATCTAAAATAATAATTTGACTACGTGCAATCCCTTTTGATTCAATTTCTTTACGCACTTTCTCGTGCATCATGACCCGAATTGCTTCGTACAAATCCTGCTGAGCACCTGATAATTCTACAGATTGGATAATCTCAGTTTTTTCAGGTAATTCCTTCATTACTTCATTCTTAGTTCGACGTAGCATAAAAGGCTTAACACGGCGAGATAAAGTATGTTGGCGTGCACCATCACCTTCTTTTTCAATCGGATTGCGGAATAAATGTTTAAAACTCAACATATCACCCAAAAACCCTGGCATTAAGAAATGGAACAATGACCACAATTCGCCTAAATGATTTTCCATTGGCGTGCCTGTCAAACACAAGCGGTTATCAGCTCGAATTTGCTGCACAATTTGCGTGGCTTGGGCTTTAGGATTTTTAATATGCTGTGCCTCATCCAGAATCAATGAGTGATATTCATGCTGTAAAAGTTCTTTTTTATCACGTGGCAATAATGGATAAGTGGTTAAAATAATATCGCTTTCATCTATTTTACCAAAGTATTTTTTACGTTCAGCACCTTGTAGCACCAAAACATTTAAATCAGGGGCAAATCGTTTAGATTCATGTTTCCAATTCACCATTAAGCTGGTAGGCGCAACAACTAAACAAGGTTTGTTTAATCGCCCTACCAGCTTTTCAATCGATAAATGGGCTAAAGTCATCACGGTTTTACCCAATCCCATATCATCGGCCAGCACACCACCTAACTCATATTCGCGTAAAAATTGTAACCAATTGACCCCTTCTTGCTGATAAGGACGTAAATCTGCATTGAAATTATCAGGAATCTCCACTGATTTAATCCCTTTAAAATTCTGTAATTTACGCCCTAAAGCTAACAATCTATCCCCCCCAAACCAGCGCAAACGTGCGGCACTCATTGCGGCTTCTAATTCAGCCAATTGTGCCACTTTCAATTTATTCAGGCGTAAACGTCCATCTTCATCTAATGGTTCTTGATCGCCTAATTCAATCAAAATATTGATAATATCTCGAATTCGAATCACTGGGATTGGCAACAAACGATTTTCATCAACACGCAAAGTCAGCAAGGTGTCATCAGGCAGTGCTTGGATTTTTTGTAATTCATCTCGTGAATGGATTTTTTTTAGGAAATCAACTAATAAAGGTAATAATTGAATTTTTTCAGCACCTAGATGAATACCTAATTCAAGACTAAACCAATCAATACCCGTCGTATCATCAATATCACCATACCATTCATCAATCAATTCAGGATCGATAATTTGATATAAATAGTCTTCACTCATTTCCACTTGCCAACCTTTGTCACGCAATTGAGGAATGACATTAAGCTGAAAATCAATCATTTTTTGCTCCATCTCTAATTGATCTAACAAATGAAGATTGTGCAAGGTAAATTCATGTGTAAATTGATGGTCATTTTTGTAATATTTCATATAAGAATTGTATTGAAATTCTTTGAAATGATGACTTTCTAGCTCTCGAATAACCTTGTTTTCCAACACAGGGCGACGTTTGATACGCATAAAAGCTTGATTTTGTTTATCAAAATACTCTATAAACTCGCCATTAATATGATACTTAACAGATTGATCTTGATATAAAAAAGACAGGTTTAACAGGGTGATATGTATTTCGTCTGGAATATTATGATGATAGGCTTCTTTTTTAAAATGCTCATTATGTAGATATAAATGAGGGATAGGACGCAAATCAATAAGGCTTTTAACAGCAAGCTGCTTAGGCTTAGGCAGTTGAGGGATTTTATTTGATAATGTTGTAAATTTATCTACCTGTTGAGGTTTAAGCGGTGGTGTATCTAATAAAAGAGTGGCCAAATGGCTTGGAATGTCTAATTCTAAAGGCGCACATTGATAGGTTTTTGTATCAATATACCATAATGGAGCAAGTGGTATAATTTGCGCGTGGGATATACCTTTTACTTTAAATGTTAAATTTTGTGTTCCCTCAGGCATGACTTTCCAGCTTAATGTAGCAGGCTGAGGGGTTCCAAGTGTGACCCGTGTTTTAGTTGATAGCTTTTTCCAAAAACAACGTTCTGTACCTAATAATAAATTAACTACTTCAACAGCGTCTTTATCACGTATAAAAAAGTCAGCATCATCAATCGGTAACATTGAACTAATCGCATCGTTATCATTCAAGCTTAATAATTTAATAATTTTTCTATCAACAGGTAACACATAAGATACCTCATTATTACGAACACGCTTAGGTTTTGTATATTCTTTATCTTTATCCAATTGACTATTAAACACGTTAATTCTTAGATGATGTACTGCTTGTATTGTCTGAATATTGAGAATATAGACAACTTGTTGCTTGCCTGAATTTTTTTTAGGAGTTTCTTGAGTTTGAATAATTTTATCTAGTCTTGATTGCCATACATTTAAAGGCTGTTCTCCAGCCACTAGCACTTTCACATTTTCATCAGTGAAATATTGATCGAGTAATTCTTCAACACCATTATATTTTTCCTCATTATCATACCAAAATTCATTAGAATTTAGCTCAATGTCTTGATGACGTGGTGTTTCAAAAGAAACGAGGTCTGGACGGCGTAAATAAGCGTACAAAATCGCGACACTATGCTTACAGTCTGTGCTAACAGGGCAAGAGCAGTTTGCTGAAATATGAGTACGACCATTAGCTGTTTGTGAAATCTCGGCATGAGTATGATAAATATTATGATTACTGCCCTTAACATGACCTGATAAATAGAGTTTGTCGTGTTCAATTTTACAAGTAACATCAACCACACAATCATCTAACCAATAACGATAGCCACGTCTTACCGCGCTAGTAGGCAAATTACGTTTAATATCTTGCTCTGAGTATTGAATCAACAAGGTTCCCCTAAACAGAAAATAGCAAACTTTTTAAGTTATCAGGCTTTAAGATATTTTTCAAGATAGAAATACCATGTAAAAATATGCAACTCGATACGGTATTTGATTATTATTGGGTATGGAAGGAAACAGATCACTGCATCTACCCATTTTTTGATAAATGCAGTTTAGTCAGAGAGGGATTAGAATAGGTTTTTATTCGCCGCTTTTTCTCGAGCCGCTTCACGTGTAATCACATTTTGATCCAATAGTTTTTGTAAACATTGATCAAGGGTTTGCATACCAAATTGTTGCCCCGTTTGAATTGATGAGAACATTTGTGCGGCTTTATTTTCCCGAATCAAATTACGGATCGCAGGCGTGGATACTAATATTTCATGAGCCGCCACCCGTCCACCGCCAACTCTTTTCAATAGTGATTGTGATATAACAGCTTTAAGACCTTCAGATAACATTGTTCTGATGGTGTCTTTTTCCGCAGTAGGAAAGACTTCGACCAGTCGGTCAATGGTTTTATTGGCTGATTGTGTATGCAATGTACCGAATACAACGTGACCTGTTTCTGATGCGGATAAAGCAAGTTTAATGGTTTCTAAATCCCGCATTTCCCCAACAAGAATAACATCAGGGTCTTGACGTAAGGCAGAACGTAATGCCTCATTAAACCCTAATGTATCTCGTTTCACTTCGCGTTGAGTAATCAAACTGCGTTTACATTCGTGTACAAACTCAATCGGATCTTCAATGGTTAAAATGTGACCGTATTCTGTTTCATTACGATAATTCATCATACCCGCTAAGGTCGTTGATTTACCTGAACCTGTACCACCTGTTACTAACACCATACCTCTAACCATCATGGCAAATTCTTTACAAATAGCAGGGGCTTTGAGTTGTTCTAGCGTTAAAATTTCTGATGGAATAGTACGAATAACTGCGCCAGCACCTCGGTTTTGGTTGTAAGCATTGACACGAAACCGAGCAAGTCCCGGAATTTCAAATGAAAAATCACACTCTAAATATTTTTCATATTCTTTACGCTGATTATCATTCATGACATCGTAAACCATGTCACGTACTTGACTGTGATCGAGTGCAGGTACGTTAATTTTACGCATGTCACCACTGACACGAATCATCGGCGGTACGCCTGCTGATAAGTGGAAGTCAGAAGCCCCATTCTTGACACCAAATGCGAGAATTTCACCTATATCCATATCTTAATCCCGTGATGAATCGTTTAAAAACGGAAACCTATATCATGCAGTTCCTACTAAGCCAGTTTACATCCTATTGCGAGTGATTCAAAGTGTTTCACTTGATTTTGTTATTATAAGCAGTTAATGTATTTTTAAATTATTGAGTAAAATGGTTTAGTTTTTATTGAAACTAAACCATTGGGCATAAAAAAAGCCTACTTTGATGTAGTAGGCTTTTTTATATACACTTAACTAAACTTAGTGGGTCTAGTTAAGCTTTAGGAACGTCAAACTTATTTACAAGCAGTTGGCAAGTAAGATAAAGTCATAGCGCTATGTGTACATGTCCATATTTTTGCAGCAGGATCATATGTTAACTGTAATTGCCCTGTAATAGATGCGTCAATGAAAGATGCTGAATAACCAAGACCTGTGGCAGAATCATCTACTATGGCAGTTGATCCAGACTTAAGTGCACCAATTAGAGTTGAATATTTACCGCCTGTTTTACCACTGATACTTGCAACAGTAGGCCAGTAACCTTTAGAGCCAATCCATTCTTCAGTAGGTGTTTTCAAGCCACCAAGAAGGTTAACGCCTTCAGCTACTTTTGCACGTTTTAAGTAGTCAGTGTAAGCAGGAATTGCCACCGCTGCTAAAATACCGATAATCGCAACAACGATCATCAATTCAATTAATGTAAAACCTTTTTGTGATTTCATGGAATATTCTCCTTTGAAAATAAGTTAAAAGCTTGTTATGAAGAACCCGAAAATAGGCCACCACTAAGCCCCAAATTATACTACACTTAAAGCGGAAATAAGTATAACAATATCTGCTTTAGATTAGAACAAAAAAACAGACTCAAAGCATCCAACAATCCGAAAAATTGAGCTACTCATTTTTGATCTTTTAATTACTAAAACCAGATAAATATCAAATACTATTAACTTCTAAATATTTTACTTAAATTTTGATATTCAAGCTATAAATCTACTTTTGTTCACCAAACATTTGCAATGTAGATTAATATTTGATGGTCTATGTATTTAAGCAAATATAACTCCAACTTTGTATAGCATTGATTTATAAGATAGTTTATAGGAAATGTCTTTTTGCAAGCTTAAAATAT
>JADGDW010000049.1 GCA_016744725.1 Candidatus Albibeggiatoa sp. nov. BB20
GTCTGGTATTGATGTTTAGAGAGAATACAACTAAAAAATTTCAAATGATTTTAGCGCTTTCTTTTTAAAATATCTATTTGAATTAAAATGTTTATTTTGAAATGCAGGGGGCGTTTTTATAGTATGTAATACTTACAATAACTATATTTTATAATTAAAAGGTTGTAGAAGGTATAACGTTTATGCTAAGTTCAGTGCCGCTTGTACTGTAGAGTGCATTTTAAACACCATAGGGCAAGCGAAGTATAAAGGCATTGCGCCAAACTACCAGTTCAAAGGATGAGGCTTTAGAGGCTAATTTAATATTGAGTTGTTTCAAATATTTATAAAAAGAATTGCTTTGTCGCTTTGTTTTTTATAAAGATTTGGCTGCTGACTTTTGAAAAAGTTTCTAATGTATATAATTAAAATAAGTAGTCTTACCTCTGCAAATCGTTTTTAAACTGTGCGCAGAGGTTTTATCTTTTTAAGTCGTTTCTTCACTTCCCTTATAACCAGTTACCAATCAAAATAAATCCGCTCCAATAGCGTGGGTGATGATATGTGGTTAGTTGCATTAATTTCCATTGGGCTTGTTGTAAAGCTTGGGCTTTTGATATTGTTCTTTTCGCTAATTTCTGATAGAAAATCGGGATAAGCTCTGCTGTTGCTGCATCATCAATGGCCCATAAGCTGGCCAGTACACTGTGCGCCCCTGATTTAACCGCTAAGCCTGCAATACCTAAGGCGGCCTGTCTATTGCCCGTTTGAGCTGTTTGACACGCACTTAAAGTTAGTAATTCAATCGGTTGCTGTTGGAATTGACGTAACCTCACCAGCTTTTCAAGTTGATTTAAATTCATTTTTCCCTCATAAGTAAGCAAAAAACTATCTCTGACTTTTGGGTTAATTTGGGCATGGGTTGCTAAATGGAGCAAATTATAAGGCTGTTGTTTTAAATTTTGATAAAGTGTGTCAAATTGGAAGTTATCATTTTTAAGTAATTGTTTATCATTCCAAATAATATCAATTTGTTGCAACTCTTTATTAACATAAGGCAAAGCTGGAAATTGCCCTGTCGATTGGGATAAGCCACCTGCAAGCAATTTGTAATCAAAATTAATTGTTGACTTCAATGTAGTCAGTCGCAAACTTGGGGTAACAGCCAACGCATAATGCTTAATCAGATAGTCTTCTCCATTGTGTAAGGCGGCAAAAGGCAAGGTATATAAAATGTCGTACGGCACAATAACCAAGGTATTAATTTGATATTTTTCTAAAATATTTTCAATCGGTTCAATCAGCCAAGCATAAATTTTTTGTCCTACCCTTTTATCTAAATGTACTAGAAAGCGTTGAACTAACCACTGTAAATCTTGTAAATATTGCTGTTGGATTGTTACTTGGATTATTTGACCTTGAATCAACAATAATAATTCAGAGCGTTCAGATAATAAAATTGGGTAAAATATGGCGGTTGTTTTAGGAATTTGATTTTTTAAATCAGTTGGTTGGGTCTTTGATACACAATCATCTTGAAAATAATTTTCTAATTCTAAACTTTTATATTGTTCTAAAATAAGAATCACTTGTTTTAATAGGATTTGCTTTTCGACTATGGCCTGTGAGGCTTGTTGTAATAACATATCTATCAGTTCAAAATAGACAGGTTTTACAAACTGTTCAAAATGTTCCTGTTCTCCAATATAGCCTAACAATAAAGCTGAACGAATTTTTTCTATATTTTCGATACTGAATTGATAATATTGTATTGAAGCAGCGTTTTTTTCCTGTTTGCGTAAAATTTGGGCTTTTCGCCATTGCCAGCGATATAGTATATCCAACTCATTTTGACCAAAAAACAATGCAGACTGAAGTAACTGTAATGCGTCATTATTACGTTGGTATTTTTGGTAATATTCTGCTAAATAGCCATAAGCTAAACTTTTAAAACGTGGTTTATTCAATTTAAAACTGAGTTGCAATGCTTGCTGATATAACGAAAGCTTATCTTGTTGTTTCGCAAGGGTCAGAAGGGCATTAAATTTTGCTACTGATTCAGTTAAATCCTTTATATTCTGCGCTATTAATGGAATATAACTTGAGTCCAATTGACTAAGATTAATTAATATTATAGTTTTTAACTCGATATCTTCAAATTCGGTATGTAAAGCTTGTAAATAATACTGAGCCGCTGGTTTTATTTGTTGCTGAGCAAGGGCAATTTTACCAAGCTGACTTAGGTTTTTAGCAATTAATAATGGATTATCCAGTTTTTGGGCAAGCTTAGAATTTTGCTGGACATAGGTTTGGGCAAAATCAAATTCACGGCGAGCAATATGAAATTCAGTCAATTCATGATTCAGTTTAAAATAATCAATACTAAAATGCGCTGTTTGTTGTAAAGCCTGTTGTAATTTTTTAATAGCTGCCGTTGCATTGCCTTGTTGATGATATTGGCTGGTTTGTTTCAGCAATTCATCGGTTGTTTGAGCGGCACAAGTAGCACTTAAAAACACTAAAAGAAGTATGCGAAACATTTGCAACCTGCTTTGTACAAATGGGTGGGTAAGCAGTACAGTATAATGGCAAATGCACCACAATTTAAATCATCATTGTTTTGCTTTGATTACTGGAAAAATCGTGGTTTTATACCAATCCTAATATTTAGGAACAAGATTCCAAATCGTCTGGATTAATCATCGTCAATTTGAAAATAATGGCTCATTCTCCATTTCGGAACTGCTAACTTACTGTAAATAAAAATATTAAACTATTTTAAAGGCAAAGCATCATGTCAATTAAATGGACAGATACGCAAGAAATTGCAATACAACTTTACGAACAACTCCCTAATACCAATCCACAATATGTGAATTTTGTTGATTTACATCAATGGGTTTGCAAGTTAGATGAGTTTGATGATGACCCACAACATAGTAATGAGAAGATTTTAGAAGCGATTCAGATGGCATGGATTGAAGAGCTGGATTGATCTGAGTTCGATGCAGCGTGACACCGAACTCCATTGATTTAAATGACAAAATCCAGTTGTCGCCATGCTTCATATAAAATGATGGCGGCTGAATTGGATAAATTTAAGCTGCGACTAGTGGGCAACATAGGAATTCTAATCACTTGCTCAGCAGGTAAGCTTGCTAAAAAATCATTAGGCAACCCACGGGTTTCAGGACCAAAAATAAATCCATCACCAGCCTGATAATCAGGGGCGGTATGATTGATTGTCCCTTTAGTTGAACAGGCAAATAAACGTTTCGGTTGCATTTGCGCAATAAATTCATCTACGCTTTGATATTCTTTAACGCTTGCCCATTCATGATAATCCAAACCCGCCCGACGCATTCTTTTATCATCCAGTTCAAAACCGAGTGGATGAATTAAATGTAGTTGAATACCCGAATTAGCGCATAAACGAATAATATTACCCGTATTAGGCGGAATTTCAGGTTGATAAAGCACACAATGAAACATGATTTTTCAATTTATTATTAGCGATAAAAGAACCATTTAAGCCCAGCTTGCCATACATTTTTCCAACTTGTGGTTTCGCGCACGCAGAAGTTTTCATCATTCACATAAAGCTGTTTAGCTTTCATCCACGCAAGACCAATGACAGGTTGATAATCTGATTGTACAACTAAATCATATTGGCCACGCATCGTCCAATAGCGCCACCAACGGGCTAAAAATCGGCGTGGAATATTGGAGATAAATTGAGGGTTTGGCAATTGATAAACCGCCTCGCCTGTTGGCAATGGCATAAATTCGATTTGTAATTCAGGGCGTTCTAATTGAGCTTGACGGAACGGCTCTTGAATATTCATTGTATTTAAATTGACGGGATACGAAATCAACACCCGTTTAATCTCAGGCTGTAATAAAATCTGTTTAATTTCGTCATGCGGACACGGTTTTATCTGTAGCTGAATATTGCATTTACCCATGGTTTTTTGGTCAAAATCGTTAATCGCATCATCGTGTAATTGGGCTAAATCAGATTTCCCAATCAAATGATAATAAACGGCTTTTTTCAAAACATGTTTTTTCAGACGCTGTAAAGTCGCTTTGGGTAGGCCATGATGTTGTAGCATGTCCAATACATTCCGATTATCGTAATACAATACCCAAGTCGGGACTTTTGCAGCAGCGGATAAATGCCAGATTAAAGATTTTGCGGAGACAACTACACGGTGTCCCATTTTGCCAATCCGTAAACACCATTCAATATCATCATAATGAATAAAATAATCACGCCACAAACCTGCTTTTTTCGCCACATCAGCCCGAATCACTAATGAGGCCGCAGCAACATATTCAATATCCATGAATTGATTACAGTGCATCAGCAATTTACTTAAATCAACATCAGCGGTTAATAGCTCATCAGCGGTTTTACCAAACCATGCAGGAATCTGTTCCATGTGTCGATTTAAAATCAATTGGCCAGCATGAAAACGACGGTCAACATATGCTCCCATTTCATTGATACGCCACGGATAATCCAATTGCATCATAGTTGAACCTGCAACCGCAATATCAGGTTTTTGCTCAAGTAGATCAACTAATTCAGTCAATGCTTTTTGATGGACTAATACGTCATTATCCAGTAACCATAAGTATTGATATTTGCCTTCTGGTTGTTCAAATGCCCATTTTAAACCTGTATTAAAACCACCTGTCCCACCAATATTTTCAGGATTGCAAATTAAATGAACATGGGAATATTCAGCACGAATAAGCTCAGCCGTTCCATCATTACTTGCATTATCAATTACTACAATATCGATATCCTGTTCTGGGTAATCTAAAGTTTTGACTGAATCAAGCAGGTCTAGCACATATTGCTTTTTATTCCATGTTACGATAATGATTAAAACGTTTGGCATTCTTCTGTATCCGCATTAGAACATATAGGCAAACGCATATTGTAATAGCAATTCATGTTGAAAAGAAGCGAAAAGGCAAAATCAGCTAAAGCTGGCACATTAAAAAATATGCACAAAGAGCCGCTAATGATGGTTTTAGTATCGAATTTTAGCTCAATGGTTTGAGAGGTTTTTTAAAGCATATAATAATATCAGCGTACTAAACGCACCAAAAAAGTGCGCCTTCAAAGCAAAATGCGATTAAATAGCGCAGCCAATCTATACAAATCATCATTTACCAAGTAGTTATAAATCAAAACCACTTAAAATCAAGCGGCATAATTATTGCGGAACAGTAGCCACTTTTGACAGGGATGCCTAGATGAATGATGACCCAAACTCATGTTGCTCAACAAATTTTAGATAATCTCACCACAGCGGTCTTATGGTTTGATGACCAATTCCAATTATTTTCGATTAATTCATCGGCTGAAACTTTATTAGAAATCAGTGCTAAACAGGCGCAAGGCTTACCGATTCAGCAGGTATTAACTCATGAAAAATTAACTCCTGAAATTCTTTCGCAAATTGTCATGAAACGTTGCTCACTCATTGAGCGTGGTCTACGACTGCACTTTTTAGGTGCAAGAACCATTGCGGTAGATTGTATTGCAACTCCTATTTTTGAAGCCACCCAACAATATTTGCTTATCGAATTAATTCAAGTCGATCAACATATACGTATTACCCGTGAAGAAAATCTATTATTACAACAACAAGCTGCTCGTAACGTTATACGCGGTTTGGCCCATGAAATTAAAAATCCGCTGGGAGGCTTGCGTGGTGCAGCACAGCTACTTGAGCGTGAATTGCCTAGCGTCCAATTACGTGAATATACCGATATTATCATTGAAGAAGCCGATCGTTTACAAAGCCTACTTAATCGGATGTTGCAACCCAATGTTGCTAGTCACAAACGCACAACCAATATTCACCAAATACTGATTCGAGTACGTCAGCTATTACTGTCAGAACTAGGGGAAAGCTTAATCATTCATAGCGATTTTGACCCCAGTATTCCAGAATTTAATGCAGACCCCGATCAATTGATTCAAGCTATTCTCAATATTATGCGCAATGCCACTCAAGCCATGGATGGCAAAGGCGAAATTACAATTCGAACCCGAGTTCATCGCCAAATGACACTGGGTAATAAACGCCATAAATTAGTTTTGGGGATTGATATTAAAGATGATGGGCCGGGTGTGCCAGATGATATTTTAGATCAAATTTTTTATCCATTGGTGACAGGTCGTGCTGAAGGCACAGGACTTGGCTTATCAATTGCCCAAAGTCTTGTGAATCAACATGACGGTATTATCGAATGTGACAGCATTCCTGGACAAACCACTTTTACGCTATGGCTACCAATGTTGGAGGATGAAGTATGAAACATGAAGTTTGGGTCATAGATGATGATAAATCGATTCGCTGGGTATTAAAAAAAGCCCTTGAAAAAGCGGATATTCCTGCTGTCGCATTTGAAAACGCTAATTCAGTATTGCCGATGTTAGATGAGTCACAGCCTAATACGATTGTGACTGATATTAGAATGCCCGGTATGGATGGCTTGCGTTTATTAGAAAAAATCAATCAGCTTTATCCTGATATTTCAGTGATTATCATGACGGCCTATTCTGATTTAGACAGTGCTGTAGCAGCTTATCAAGGTGGTGCATTTGAATATTTGCCCAAGCCATTTGATGTAGATGAAGCCGTTGATTTAATTCGTCGTGCGATGCAGCGTAGTGCCAGCCAAGACAGTCATAATGATGTTGAAACCATTAAACCTAGCGAAATTATCGGCTCTGCTCCTGCGATGCAAGAAGTATTTCGCGCGATTGGGCGTTTATCTCGTTCCCATATTACAGTTTTGATTACAGGTGAATCAGGTACAGGTAAAGAACTGGTTGCTCATGCTTTGCATAAACACAGTCCTCGCGCCAAAAAACCTTTTATTGCTTTGAATACGGCAGCGATTCCCAAAGACCTACTTGAATCAGAATTATTTGGTCATGAACGGGGAGCATTTACAGGGGCTGCTAGCCAGCGGATTGGGCGTTTTGAACAAGCGGATGGGGGTTCATTATTTTTAGATGAAATTGGTGATATGCCGTCAGAATTGCAAACCCGATTATTACGTGTATTGGCTGATGGTACATTTTTCCGCGTTGGTGGCCATACGCCGATTAAAGTAGATGTGCGGATTATCGCAGCAACCCATCAAGATTTAGAAAGTCGGGTCAAGCAAGGGGCATTTCGAGAGGATTTATATCATCGTTTGAATGTGATTCGGATTCATATTCCACCGTTGCGCCAACGTCGAGAAGATATTTCTACTTTAATGCGTCACTTTCTTGCCAGCTCCGCGCAATCATTAACGGTTGAAGCCAAAACGATTGCAACTGAAACAGAAAAATATGTATCGCGATTAGAATGGCGTGGCAATGTACGACAATTGGAAAATGTCTGTCATTGGCTGACGGTCATGGCTTCTAGCAATGAAATATTAGTCGAAGATTTACCATTAGAATTACGCAAGCAAAGTCCAAATGAAGAACAGCAACACTCCTGGGAATCAAGCTTACAGCTCTGGGCTGAACAACAACTGGCCGCAGGTGCGAGTACCGCGTTATTGGATGAAGCATTACCACGTTTTGAAATTGTGATGCTTAAAACCGCTTTGAAGCATACAGGTGGTAAACGTCAGGAAGCCGCTAAATTATTAGGTTGGGGACGTAATACATTAACTCGAAAAATTAAAGAATTAGAAGTGGATGAGGAAGATTTTTAAGTTTAAAAAGCTTGTTTGACATTATATCTATCTTTGTATGATACAGCAGAACCTTGGATAGTTTTTGAAAATCTCCATTACCTAAAATTGTAACTATTTGAAAAATAAAATATTTTACGTTTTAGCTGGGGATTTGAAATATATATAAATAATCAGTTATAAAAAGCGTCTAAATCATTGATACAATTTATTGCTGTATCCATATATAATGCCGATGTAACAATCAAAACAGAAGATATTTTGGTATGGAAAATTGGCAAGAATCCTATAAAAAGCATCAAGCTCTAGCAAATGAAGTCGCTGAAAAATCTATTGCCCAAGAAGTATTGCAAATAGGCTCACACAATTGGGAACAAAATGGCCAATTTCTGACGAAAGGAGAACTTACTCATATTCGTTTATGGCTTAAAAATGATGAACTCTCTAATATAGAAAAACAGTTAATTTCTGAAAGTCAAAAGGCTATTTTGAATCAAGCGTCTCACTCAACGCAATCAGGTGATAATAATTTACTGATAGGGCTAATTAGTACAAATATTTTAGTTTTATTATGCGTTGCTGTTATCTCCATGTATTATTTTGCTTTTAGCAAACAAGTTTCCCAACAGCCTCAATCAAAGCTAGTAGACTCACAACAAGTTCCTCAGCTCAAAAAACAAATTTCTAATTTAAAAAATCAAGTAATCTCGCTTCGTGAATCAGTTACTACAGTAAATGAACAAAAAAATGCTTACTATGCAAAATGGATTTTACAGGCTGTAGATAATTATATCGATCAGCCTCAAATGGCAACAGCATTACTTTTGAGAGCTTTTGAGCATTCGTCACAGCAAATATTTATTGAACATTTGTATGATATTGTGGCTCAACATGGTCAACAATCTCTAAAAGTATTGGATAAACACCAAATAGATATACAATACGCAATATTTAGCCCTGATAGTCAATATGTTGTAACAGTTTCAATCGAAGGCTTTGGTTATTTATGGAATATAGCAACAGGTAAAGTAAAACTGACGTTTATGTTGCCAGATTGGTCTCCATTGTCTTACGCAAAATTTAGTCATAATGGTGAGTTTTTACTGATTGCAGGTGGTAATACGGCTTTAGTTTGGGATATGGCTCAGCAAAAACAAATCGGTTTATTAAAAGGCCATAGTGCAGCCATCCTTTCTGCTTCATTTTCAGATGATAATCAGTATGTTGTAACTGCTTCACAAGATAAGACAGCTCGTTTATGGAAAACTGAGACAAGTGAGTTACTACAAACCTATATAGGACACCAAGACCTTGTTTATACAGTTGAATTTTCTCCTAATAACCAGCTTATTGCTACAGGTTCAAAAGATGGTACGGCAAAATTATGGCAAGTTAAAACTGGGCAGTTAATGCATAGCTTCAGTCATTATCAAAAGGCCGTTAAATATCTTTGCTTTCAAGAAGACTCATTAGTTGTGGCAAGCTTTGATGGTCAAATCCAATTTTGGGATATTGATACAACTAAACAGCTACACAGCTTTAATTCTGAAAATACAGCACTTAAGAGTTTTAGCTGCCAAACTGATAAAATAGCCGCATCATTTGCAAATAATACAATCCATATTTTGAAATCGATAAATGCTAAACCTCTTACACAATTTACTTTTCGCAATCCTATTAATCATGTTGATTTAAATAAAAAATTATTAGTCACTGCATCTAAGACAAAGGTTTCAATCCAGAATTGGCAAACTCAGAAGCAACTATATTCCTTTTCACATCCAAAACGAATTAGACAAATTGTGATAAGCCCTAACGGAAATCATTTGTTAGTGATTGTTGGTGAACTTGCTTATATTTATCCATTATTCCATTCTCAATCAGGTATTTTGCGAGCAGCAGAGTTAATCATTGGTGATAAACCATTATCTATATTAAAACAATTTGAAATAGAATGAGTATTATAAATACATAAGTAATGTTAAATGGCTCTTGTAAAATAACACACCAAAATAAAAATATTTATGATAAATCGAATAGCTTTTTGGATTATTTTATAGTAGCAAAAATATCAAAACATTCTTTACATAACTGCTATTAAACTGGCAGGATAAACGACTACAAGGAAGTAAAACATGTCAGATTCACATGATTACAAACATGAATTCAAATCGCTCAATATTTCTATTTTGACAGTAT
This sequence comes from Candidatus Albibeggiatoa sp. nov. BB20, assembly GCA_016744725.1. GTDB lineage: Bacteria > Pseudomonadota > Gammaproteobacteria > Beggiatoales > Beggiatoaceae > Albibeggiatoa. The sequence continues at coordinate 9,898 of JADGDW010000049.1, forward strand.
CTGATTCACGTACTGAAGAAACGGATAAATCAGGTAAAACTTTAGTTGAACGTTTGACACAAGCAGGACACCAAGTGTCAGAAAAAGCGATTGTCCCAGATGATATTTATCAAATCCGTGCCATGGTTTCCAAATGGATTGCTGATGATGCAACGGATGTTGTAATTACTTCGGGTGGCACAGGGGTAACAGGACGTGATGGCACACCAGAAGCGGTCACACCATTATTAGACAAAATGATTGATGGGTTTGGCGAAATTTTCCGCTTTTTATCGTACGAAGAAATTAACACATCAACGTTACAATCACGCGCATTGGCAGGTGTTGCAAATGGCACGTACATTTTTTGCGTACCAGGTTCTACAGGGGCTTGTCGTACTGCATGGGATAAATTGATTAAAGAACAACTTGACGCACGTACTCGGCCTTGTAATTTAACAGAACTAATGCCACGTTTACTAGAAAAATAGGATTTAAATGACCTCAATGCCTTGTGTTGTGGCATAAGGACTCCAGTTCTAGGAAATTGGCAGTCCTTGGGGGGTAACAATCATGTTTTACATTTTGATGTTGTTGACAATATTCAGTCTCGGTTTTGCAATTATCCAATTTTATCAAAATAAATATTTGCGCCAACAATTTCATAAAATTAATAGTAAAAATAAGCAGTTACAAACAAAAGTATTTAATCTTAATGCTTTGATTGATGCAATACCGATTGGTATTAGCGTATTTAAACCTGATGGGCAAATATTCAGCCGCAATCAACATGCTCACCAATTAACACATCCCGATCAAGAAACCGAACAGCAAGATTATGAAATCTGTTCTATTGACACAGGTTTACCCTATCCTGCGGAAAAAACACCGTTTAAACAAGCTCTGATTGGAAAGCAAACCTTTATCGATGATGCTGAAATCAAAATTTGTAATCGGGCGATTCCTGTCGAAATGTGGGGCACACCAATTTATGACGCGCAACAACAATTAGTTTTTGTCACAACGTTATTTCGAGATATTGGACACCGTATTAAGTTAGAACAAGCTCGCGACCAGAAAATGCGCCAATTACTAGGAGAAAAAGAGCGGTTTCGTACAATTGCGGAAACAATGCCAATTCCTTTATTTATTATTAGCTTATCTGATGGTTTAATTTTATACGCCAATCCACAAGCGGCTGATAGCTTTGGTTTGCCATTGCAAAAATTGATTGGTAAGCAGATGGTTGATTTATATTATCGGTTTGAAGATCGGCAGGTTTTTTTAGGGAAATTATTAAAAGAGCAGCAAATCCGCGGTTATGAATTGCAATATGTTCGCGCAGATGATGTGCCATTTTGGGCATTGGTATATAGCAAAATCATGTTGTACAACCATGAGCAAGTGATTTTGACTTCAATGCTGGATATTACGGAACGTAAGAAGGTTGAAGAAGAACGAATCCGCTTTACTGAAGAATTATATGAATTAAATCTGGCTTATCAACGTTTTGTGCCACAAGAATTTCTTAAGCTATTAGATAAAGCAAAAGTGACTGATATTCAATTAGGCGATCATGTTGAGAAGGAAATGACAATTTTATTTGCCGATATTCGTGATTTTACTCGTCTTTCTGAACAAATGACCCCGCAGGAAAATTTTAATTTCATCAATGCCTATTTAGGCGAAATGGAACCGATCATACGAAAACATGGCGGTTTTATTGATAAATATGTGGGGGATGCGATTATGGCCTTATTCCCTTGTAACGCTGATGATGCAGTACAAAGTGCTTTAGCCATGCTAGAAACACTCGTCGATTTTAATCAACGAGACTGCCAACAGGCGCAAGAAGAGCCTATCCACATTGGGATTGGAATTAATACAGGCAAATTGATGTTAGGCACAATTGGGGGTGAGAAGCGCATGGATGGCACTGTGATTGCCGATGCAGTGAACTTGGCCTCAAGAGTCGAAAGTTTAACCAAAAATTATACGGTTGATTTATTGATTACGCATAATACCTATTTACAATTACGGGATCAGTCGCGTTATCAAATCGAAAAAGTGGATGCGGTCAAAGTCAAAGGAAAGTCTGAGCTTGTCACGGTATATTCAATTTTAGATCGTGAAAACGAATAGTTTGAACAGATATTTATATTCCCTGATACTGAAATCAATTATTTTCATTTTTAAGCTGTTACACTTTTCTAACTTCTATAACCTAATCGTTACAATCAATGAGTTTAAATAATTTTCCACTTGTCATGGGCATTCTCAATGTTACACCTGATTCATTTTCTGATGGCGGGCAATTTCAGCAACAGGATACGGCCTTGTATCACGCAGAGCAAATGTTGCAGCAAGGCGCAGATATTATTGATGTCGGTGGCGAATCCACCCGACCAGATGCACAGCCCATTTCCGTACAACAAGAATTAGATCGTGTCATTCCCATCATCAAAGCGATTAAACAAGCATTGCCTGTCAAAATTTCAATCGATACACACAAAGCAGAAGTGATGCACGCTGCAGTCAAAGCTGGGGCTGATATGATTAACGATGTGGCTGCCCTGCGTCATGAACACAGCTTACAAGTGGCTGCTGAGGCTAATGTCACAGTATGCTTGATGCACATGCAAGGTGAACCACAAACCATGCAACACAATCCACAATACAATGATGTGATTGCCGAGGTTAAGCAGTTTTTATTACAGCGAGTGGCAGCTTGTTTAAATCAAGGCATTGCAGCACAAAATATTTGGATTGATATGGGTTTTGGGTTTGGTAAAACGCTTGAGCATAATTTGCAACTGATGAATCAATTAGAGCAATTCACTCAGCTTGATTATCCTGTACTTGTGGGTATATCACGTAAATCTATGATTGGTAAAGTATTAGATCAGCCTGTTGAACAACGCTTACATGGTGGCTTAGGCTTAACTGCATTGGCAATCAGTAAAGGGGCTAAAATTATTCGGACTCACGATGTCGCAGCGACAAAAAATATTGTTAAAATGATCCAAGCTGTGATGAATAGTTAAAAGAGGTTTATCATGCATATTTTCATATTATTACTGTGTTTTTGGGTGCTGCCTGCTCAGAGTTTAGAGCTGCCTGATATGGGTACATCGGCAGATAATGTCTTGTCACCGATTGAAGAGCAGAAAATTGCTAAGGCTTTATTACGTCAATTACGGCGTGAAGCAGATGTGATGGATGATGTTGAAGTTTATAATTATATCAATTCATTAGGTCAGAAATTAGTATCATATAGCGGGATGTCGAGTCAGCCGTTTTACTTTAATATGCTTAATGAGGCGAGCATTAACGCATTTGCAACTCCCGGTGGTTTGATTTGCGTACACAGTGGTTTGATGCTTAGTGCACGCAGTGAAAGTGAGTTTGCTTCGGTATTTGCTCATGAAGTTGCCCACGTCACACAACGCCATATTGCCCGAAAATTGGAAGCGACCAGTAAAACATCAATCCCGATGGTGGCTGCAATGTTAGCTGGGATTTTTTTAGGTTCGGTAACAGGCAATATGGATATAGCTCAAGCAGGTTTAGCGGTGGCGACTGCTGGCAATCTACAAATGCAAATTCATTTCACCCGTTTACATGAAAAAGAAGCAGATCGGGTTGGGATTGAGTTATTGGCTAAGGCGGGTTTTGAGCCTCGTGATATGCCTCATTTTTTCCAACGAATTCAAGAACAAAGTCGTTTATATACTAAACCGCCAAAATTTTTACTCACGCATCCAATGTCAATTGATCGTGCTGCGGAAGCAAGCGATCGTGCAGAAGATTATCCACCTTCAAATTATTTAGATTCAAATGCTTATCATTTGGCACGCGCCAAAGTACTGGTATTAACCACTGATAAACCGATACGTAAGTTAGTGGAAAAGCTAGAAAATATGTTAGCTCAAGGGCGTTATAACAATGAAACGGCAGTGCATTATGGTTTAGCCTTAGCTTTATTGGAGAATCGTCAAATAGATACAGTAAAACAGCATATTGACTGGCTATTGAAAAATGATACTGATCGGGTCATTTATCATATTTTGCAAGCTCGGTTGGCCTTTTTACAGAAAAATTTAGCGAAAACTGAACAAATCTATACTCAAGCTTTAAAAATTTATCCAAATGATGTACAACTCACTTTAGCTTTTAGTGAATATTTACTAAGACATGGAAAACAGCCGAAAAAAGCGCAAGTCTTATTAGCTAAATTAGATAATCAGCCTTTTCCGAAATATTACCGTTTATTGGCTCAAGCTTATGAGGAAAGCCAGCAAATTGCCGAATCTCACTTAGCGATGGCAGAAAACTATTATTTATTAGGTGAAACTCGTTTAGCGGTGGAGCAGTTAAAACAAGCTCGAAAACGCGAAAATACGGACTACTTTATAGCTTCTCGTATTGAGGCGCGTTACAGAGAGTTGAATAAAGAATTGCAGGAAATGGAAAAGAAAACCGAGGATTCGTAATAAATCAATGGTTCGAACCATTTTTGGATTATATTAGCTATAATTTCTAAATATCTAATTTTTTGGGTTAAATCAAACCAATGGTTCGGACACTTTTAACTTGTGATAACGCACTACGTCGTCATTTGATAGGACGCACACCAAAAAATATTAAGACGCAAGTGCGTTTATGACACATTCCACACAGTGCCTGGAACGAGAAAAAATGCACTTCCTATGATTCTCCTAAACAGGCAAGTTGACCAAATCACCCAAAAACTTAGGCTGTGTCCCCAAAATATACAAATCTAACACCGCCTTTACTTTGGCAAAGTATTCACGAATCCGGGTTTTCAAGCTGCGTGAGCGTGTAACATCCTGTGCATTAAAGCCAATGGCCTGAATATGATAGTAATCAGCAATGAATAATGCTCGCCTATTATGGAATGCTTGAGACACAATAATAAAATCATTTTGTTGAAAAACTTTATTGGCACGGACCACAGAATCTAAGGTTCTAAACCCTGCATAATCTAGCGTGATATCTTCAGAGGGAATGCCTAGATCAACCAGATATTTTTGCATTTCAATCGGTTCGTTATAGGCACGAGTCCCATTATCACCACTGACTAAAATGTGTTGTACTTTGCCTGCATGATAAAGTTTTGCTGCCGCTTCCATCCTAAAGCGAAAAAATAGGTTAATCCGACCGCCTGCAACATAACGATTTGCACCTAAAACCAATGCTACTTTTTTAGGCTGAACTTGCTCAACATCATTATATAAACGGTTTTTAGTTTGTTCATTAATCCATAAATTACAAACCACTGTAATCAATAAACCGAGACCTGTTAATAAAAAACAACTTACCAATGCCCATTTAAATCCTTTTAATATGCGCTTGGTAAAACTGTTTATAGTAGATTGATTATTATTCATCGATTAAAAATGTGCAGGTTGCCAGTCACTTTGTAATGGTGTAATACCGACTTTATCTTGTAAAACAAAACTGCTTTGTAAGACATCTGAGCCACAAGATTTAGGCAGGATAACGTCTGCTCTGACGAAGCTTTCAGGCAGAACTAATAAGCCTTCATCTGAACCAACATCGGGTGTACTAATTGTTATAACCCCATCTAAACCAAATCGTGAAGAGGCATCAATGGGGCTGAGAAAATTAGGTTCCATTTTGTATAAACTGCGGGTCACAATATTGATATTACCCCCATTACCACCAAACGCACGCGCAATAATCGGACTATCATGCAAAATCGTAAACTTTGAATTTAAAGTGATATTACCACCATTGCCCACATCTGCACCGACGCTAGTACTCAGTTCACCTTGCCGTATAAAAAGGTAATTACCCACGTCAACAATCACGTTACCACCATCCGCAATTTCGGTAGAGGTTTGAATAGAACCTTGATTTAACACTAAAGTATTAGCAATATCTAAAATCAAGCTCCCAGCATCACCTGTACCCAAACTTTGGGCTGTCACACGTCCCTCTCTCTGTGCAACAAAGCCCTGTGCTTGAATCGTTATATCACCACCTAAGCCTGCACCGCGAGTTTGAGCATTAATTTGTGCATTGTCATCCAATAATACGCCTGTGGATTTGAGCTGGATTGTACCCGCATCACCCGTAGAACTTTGCGTAGTCAAACTTAATATGCCACTGGAAAATTGTTGATTGGGATCAGTCCCTGAAAATAAAGCGGTTTGGGCGACTTCTAAACTAATATTACCACCATGTCCTGTACCTGTGACTGAGGATGTTAGCTGGCCACCATCTAATACCGTTAAATTTTCTGTTTGTACTTCAATATTACCACCACGACCTGCATTTTCCACATCACCACGACTGTTAGCAATAATACTACCTGCTTGTTTATCTGGGCTGGTGCTTGATAGGGTTACATTTTGGGCTTGAATAGAAACTGTGCCTCCATTGCCTGTACCTACACTACTTGCCGCAATTTGTGCATTATCTTGTAGATTAAGCTCAGCCGTTTCAATTTGAATATTACCGCCTTGCCCCGCTTGGGTCGTAATCGCTGTGAGTCGGGTAGGAATCACATTACCATCGATACGCTCTGCTTGACCTGTTACAGTCAGCTCTTTTGTCGCTTGAATAGATAATTGACCGCCATCACCATATCCAACAGTTAATGAACCCACTTGCGCACCATCAGTAATAAAAACCGATTGTGCATTAAGTTGAATTGTGCCGCCGTTACCTGCATTGACCTCTTCACCACGACTATTTGCACCAATTTGGCTACCAACACCTTGTGAAGTTGTGCCTGAAATATCAATCCGTTCAGCCGCTTCCAAAATAATATTGCCGCCCTGACCTGATTCCCAAGATGAGGCAAAAAGGTTTCCACCATCCAACAATTGAATATTTTTTGCTTTGAGTTGTATATTGCCTGACTCGGCATCGTCCACTTGTAGGGTTAAAGAACTAGGAATTACAGTATCTTGACGAATGGTTTCACCACTAATCGTAATATTGTTTTCAGCAGTAAGATTAATATTGGTCAGGCCGCCTGAACCACGAGAGTTTGCAATCAGTTCAGTACCTGCTTGTAAGCTGATATCTTGTGCCCGAATATCAATCACGCCACCATTATAGTTGCCCGTTTCTGCACTAATTCGGCTGGCTTCTGAAATAACGTGACCACCTCGAATATAAACATTACCGCCTTTTGCACCAGATACGGAAAGCAAACTACGTTGTATATTAATATCAGCTAATTTTTCAGCTTGAATATCGAATTCAGAAAAAAATTCAGTACTGCTAATAAAATTAGTTTTAAACCCCACTTCGCCTTTGCCATCAATACCAATTACATAAATTTGGCCAATGCCCGCAGAAATAATGCTGCTTGAAAAAGTAGGCTGATTGCCAATAAATGATAATGTTCTGAAATTAGCGACTTTTAATTTTGCTTGCTGTAATGAAATCGGCGCAACGTTATCTGACAGAAAACCAAAGGCACTAGGCTCTTCAATACTGAGCAAGGTATTTTCTGTATTGACCGTATCAAAATCATTTCCATCAAGGAAACGTAAGATGTGTGCTGTTGAAGTGTGGAATGAACCTGCAACATCTAAGCTGCTATTAGGGCCAAAAGCAACGCCATAAGGATTAATAAAATAAAAAAAGGCTTCTGGCATGGTACTGGCGATTGTGCCGTCAATGAGGGAAGACTCACCACCTGTGACTCGGCTAATCACGTTGTAAATATCTGCGCTACCAGAGAATGTAGCGACATCTCCTTCGCTAAGATTAAAGCTTTCAAAGCTATGAAATAGATTATTGCCAGCACGTGAACCTAGCGATTCGGTGATTTCATAATGAGAACCTGTCAGTTCAACTCGTTGTCCTAAGCTACCATCTAAGATCACTTCTGCATGTAGACTAGTAGAAAATAACAAGCATAAAATGATGAAGTATTGCATTATTTGTCGTGCCTCTGGCTTTCACTTTTATAGCATAATCTAGCAGTTAAATGACACAATGGAAAGAGGAATGCGGTTTTTTTTGGGGAGTCTTTTTCAAGGCATGTTAAACCCATTCAATTTATGCACACAGTCAGTGACAATAATATTGTCAACAGTTTTGCCAAAATGTGAAATAAGCCTAATTGATATAAAAAAACATTTTAATCAAAAGAGTTGAGTAACAACCTGCTATTACCTAATTTAAATGATGCTTTAAATCTCATTTATTTTCCAGTATTAAGATTTTAATTTTGATATTAGAAAATAAAGCATCGTGGATTAAGTTGTCTTATTTCCCTCCTTATTCCCAAATTTGTTAAAAAGAAAGTGTTTTATAGTCATTTTATTCTAAAGTGATACAGGACTGGCAGTCCTAGATTTTGAAACTGATTGATATTTAAAGTGTAAAAGGACTGCCAGTCCAATACATAAACCGAAATTGACTATACAGTAAATATTATGAAAGCTTTACTTTGTTTAAGGAAGCAATTGATTCTTGATTAGCTCGGTTGACTATGTATTACAAGCAATCTATGGAATCTCTTATGGTTATAACATTTCTACTTTGTCCTAATTCAAAAAATTGAGTGTGCAAAGCCTATATGGTACGCAATAGCCTATAAATTATTTTGAGAACAATTCTTATCTGTTTTCAGAACTCACTTACTTAAAAATAACAAAGGAACTTAGGGTATGTATAAAAAATTATTAATCAATGTAGGGGGCATTCTCATTCGACAAGTAATAAATTGAATCTAAAGGATAAAACTTAAATAATACCTTAAAATACAAGGCTTTTATAAGTGATTGGTAATTAGAGTATTTTCAGGACTTTTGGATTTAATTGAGAACGCTCCCTAATGTTAGTTTGTGGTTTAGGCTTACTACTCCTAACTCAAGCAGCACAAGAAGTAAACCTCTACTCTGCACGCAAAGAAGCATTGATTAAACCTCTTTTAGATCAATTTACCAAGAAAACAGGGTATTACAGTCAATCTAGTTACAGGCAAAGCCGATGCCTTATTAAAACGCTTACAAAGCGAAGGTAATAATTTACCTGCTAACATGCTACTGATAATTGACGCAGGGCGTTTATATCGTGCAAAACAAGCAGGGGTTTTACAAACTATTGAATCAGAAGTGTTAAATACAATCATCCCTACACATTACCGTGATGAAACAGGCGAATGGTATGGCTTATTATTACGTGCTTGGGTGGTGACGTACGCCAAAGACCGTGTAAAACTTGAACAATTATCTACTTCTGAAGACTTGCAAAATGAACAATGGTGCAAACGGGTTTGTATTCGTTCTTCTTCCAATTTGGCTCTTATCATTCAAATACATAAATATATTGAAGAATATAATACTAACCATGGGCAGTAATAAAAACCAAGAGACCTATTAACATCTTTGGCAGCATGAAAAACTTACGCTTTTCTTACTTAAAGTCATAAAGCTAAAACACTGGAAAAATGACCATAATACAGCAGCCTTGTGTCACGGGCTCAAATTGGATATGTGCATCATGTAAATCAACAATCCGTTTCACAATCGATAGCCCTAAACCACTGCCTTGTTTGTCATGTCCACCACGATAAAATCGTTCAAAAACCTGTTGCTGTTGTTCAATAGAAATACCAATGCCACTGTCTTGCACAAGCAAACACATTTTCCCAGCCGCTTGATTTAAAAATATTGTGACCCGACCCTGTTCTGGTGTATATAAAATCGCGTTATCCACCAAATTTCGCAATAATGTATAAAGTGCTTCGGTATTGCTTTGGATCGTGGTGGATTCTGTCGTGATTTCCACCCCTAAATCAATTTGTTTGTTTAATGCCGCGCTTGATAAATCTGAAATGACTTGATAAATGACTTGTTTAAGATCAACCGTCTGTTTTTTCATCGCTTGAGAAGCATCCATTCTTGCCAATATCAATAGCTGTGTGACTAAGTGTGTTGCTCTGTCGACCCCTTTCACTACTTCTCGTAATGCAATATCTTTATCTGTCACCGTTTCAGCACGGAGGGCGACTTGGGCTTGCACTTTTAACGCGGATAATGGGGTACGCAATTCATGAGACGCATCAGAAGTAAAACGCCGTTCGTTATTTAAAGTATAGGCAAGGCGTTGTAATAATTGATTTAATGCATTAACCACGGTTGAAATCTCAGGCGGTATGGACTCCACTTGAATCGGGTTTAACTGCTCTGGTGTGCGTTGGGTGATTTCTGAAACCAGACAGCGTAAAGGGCGCAAACTGCGATGAATCACCATCGCCATCAAAATCGCTAAAATGGGCAAACCCATGATAAAAACAACCGCAACCCCCCAAGTAATTTCTTGAATAAGTTCTTGCCGAATATAGTATTGCTCCGCGACTTGAATAACGCTTTTATCGGTTTTTAAAGTGAATACCCGCCATAAGTGCTGTTTGGTCTGATGGTTTTGATATAAAGGCGAGTCGAGAGTAGGCATAGGAAATATGGGTGAATTCGGCGAATGTGCAATTAAATCACCGTCATGGGCTCGAACCAAAAAGGCAATTTTTTGCTGATAACGATGTCCAATTAAAGGTAAATCAATTTCTAAATGTTCATTGCTATCTATTTTATGTTTTAGTAAAGAGTATAAGGCTCTGGCATTTTGGGCAAGATTTGCATCAAACACTTCGGAAATTTCGTGTTGTGTATGCACATAGGCTTGTGCTGCAACAAATAACCAAAACAGGCTACTTACGGTTAATACCAAAATTAACAAATGTTTTGTAATAGACATATTGATGCAATTTACAGTTTTGGAATCGTATAACCGACACCACGAATGGTTAAGATGATTTGCTTACCGAGCTTTTTGCGTAAATGGTGAATAAACACTTCAACCGCATTGCTTTCAATTTCTTCATTCCAGCCATATAAGGCTTCTTCTAATTGTTGGCGCGACATGACTTTTCCCGTATTTTCTAGCAAGATTTGTAGAATTAACAATTCCTTATTGGAGAGTTTAACGGGTTGCTCAGCTTGAGTTAAAGTGTGTGCAGCGGGGTCTAGGCATAAATCGGCATAATAAATTTTAGGGGTTGCCCGTCCTTGATTGCGTCGAACTAAAGCCCTTAATCTTGCAGATAATTCTTCTAAATCAAATGGTTTGACCAAATAATCATCAGCACCACTGTCCAAGCCAACCACTTTATCATCCAATGTATCACGCGCAGTTAACAACAAAACAGGAGTCGTATCACCTCGATGGCGCATGGCATTCAGCAGACTAATCCCATCTTTTTTAGGCAAATTCCAATCTAAAATAATCGCATCATAAGTTTCTAATTGCCACGCGTGTTCACCTGCAACACCATCTTGCAACCAGTCTACAATGCAGCTTTCTTGGCGTAATCCCGCTTGAATGCCATTTCCAAGCAGTTTGTCATCTTCTATGAGTAATAAACGCATATGTCACTTTAACTTAGTTGTCTTAAACCAATCTTAAAAAAAATCATATTTTCTGCACAAAGCTTAAGTGTGATTTAAGCTTGATCTTCTATTATTATCACACGATTACAAACAAAATCTATTGTTAATACATATTATGAAGCTTCTCGTAAATATGAGCATGAATATGGCGAACATGAGTAGCACAGTTAGGCACTCTGCCATAACAAAATAATAATAATATCCCCTTTAATATAAGCACTTTTAAATCAGTGGGTAAGTTCTGTACTGCCCACTATTTTTTTGATTTATTTTTACTATTTGGAGTATTCATTAATGTCTGAACAATTGATTGCCTACTCAGTGTGGGATAAGACAACACGCTGGTTTCATTGGATTAATGTCATTTGTATTGTTGGATTGATTGCAATCGGTCTGATTATTTTCAATGCAAAAACACTGGGCATTCACGGTGATGCCAAACTGTTGCTCAAAGTGATTCATGTTTATATCGGCTATGTTTTCGCAATTAATTTAGCGTGGCGATTGATTTGGGCATTTATCGGCAATCGTTATGCGCGTTGGGCTAGCTTATTGCCTTTAGATAAAAATTTATTGCATAAAATCAAAGACTATCGTCAAAACAATACCGCTTATGCAGGTCATAATCCTATCGCAAAATTGATGATTAGTTTTTTACTGATATTGATGTTAGCGCAAGCGATGACAGGTTTGGTATTGGCAGGCACAGACATTTATTACCCTCCATTTGGACATGAGATCGCGGAATGGGTTGCAAAAGAAGGTATTGCACCTGAAAGCTTAAAACCGGGGGATAAATCGATGCTGAATGTAGAACAATATCAAGACATGCGTGAATTCCGTAAACCATTTATCACGATTCACAAATGGGCATTTTATATTTTATTACTTGCGATTACATTGCACATAATCGCGGCGGTTATCACCGATATTCGAGAAAAAAGCGGATTAATTTCAGCGATGTTTACAGGACAAAAAGTATTTCGTCACAAGCCTGTTGATATTGAATAACACCATATTATGTAAAATAAAGAGCCGCAATCATGCACGCATCTTCACGAAAATGTTTATATTGCAACCGTATTCAAATGATTTTATACGAATTTTAGGCAATCTCATTGCCCCCAGTATTTATACTGCTGTTGAAGTCATTGAAACAGGTAACTTACTGTTTTTTAATATGCCGCATCACATTGCTTATTGTGGGTTTGTAATAATTCAGGAAGCGATTGGACATTCATGAGGCATTCCTTATGATATTTTGGAGTTGCGTATTAAAGTTATTATTTTTTTGTAAATCGAGAATTCTTCCCATAGTTTATCATTTTTCTGAGTTATTATTGGAGGGGATTGATTTGATGTTGGGTATTGAAGCGATAATAAATGCGATGATGCTTGATTGCATTTTAAGCTGCAAAACTTATTCAAAATGATTTTGCGCAACCGTTTTGACTTTTTGCATTGTTGGAAAGCAAACCAAAAACGACTAGCAATTTAGCATGTTGGGTTATGTTGTTACTACCCATTTCCATGTATTACGTAACAATGCTTTCATGTCCTGTAAAAATGTACTTTCCATAAAAAGCCTGATGAAACAAGGGTAGCAATAATATCCCCGCACATTTTGTTCATGCTCGATAAAAAAACCCCATAAGTATAGAACTAGAAGTATGAGAGCCGTTTCTATAATTGTGCCTATCAACAAGACAATACAAATAAATAAGCTTAATAGAAGAAAAAAGCAGGTTACTAGAAAACCAATGGGTAACTTGAGTAAAATAGCCATTCATTTCTTTCCATATTGGATAAAATAGTCATTTTATTCTTAAGTGTTACACAATAATTTGTCTTTAGTAGAGCTGTAGCCATTTAAAATAAATATATATAACAACTTATAATGAAACCACTATATCCAAGCTATCATGCTGAATAAGTTATCTGCAACCTTTGTACTTGTATAATAATTAACTCAAGTTACATAAAATGAAAAAAGTTTGAAAGAGTAGGGTGGAATAGATGAGCCTTTGATGTTAGTTATTATTAATAAACTACCTCTCACCGTATTCCACCATCCCAAGCGTATCGCATATTTTGCTGGAAAACGCTGCGCTATTCCACCCTACATCAAATGAAAAGTTCTTTTATTTACGTAAGGTGAATTATTAAATAATAAGCAATAAGATTGATAACCATTTATTATTCTAAATCAACCCCAATCATACCAATACCATCACCAGATAAGGTATCGAGAATAACAGCATACGCACCTGTACTCACTTCAACTATTGCATCTTCTGTCTGGGGAATGTGTTCAGCAAGTATTTGTCCCGTAGTCAAGTTGATAATTTTCATCTGAGTCTCAACTTGCCCTTGTAGTATATGACTTCTAACAGTAACATTTCGGCTATTTTGACTTTCAACGATAAAGTTTAAAATCAATGGATCATCCAAAATACCACGTACACTGATATTGGTTAAATCAAGTTGATTGTTTTGCAAACTAATCCCTGTCATTCCGCGCCCACTCACTGCAGTAGATGACATTTGTATTGTATATGAGCCTGCAGCAAGAGTTTCATTTAGAATAAAATTTTCAGTGTTTTGCTCTTGTATCAATACATTCCCATAAAAAAAGCCCAAGCTGGCATCATATAACACCTCATTCAAGGTGATTTGAGGTAAGACACCGTGTTCTAATTTTTCTGCGTGTAGTGTTACATCACTCAAGCCTGTACCATCTAAGATAAAACCTAATATCATATCTTCAGCCCCTCCATTTAACACCGCATTACCACTAAAATTTAAGAAATTAAGTTGAGATGTATTAGAGGCCCGCACATTTGAATCAGGCGAATTTTCAGATATATTTGAATTTGGCTCATTTAAGTCAGGCGTATCTTCAAGTATATTTGAATTCGGCACATTTGAATCAGGTGTATTTTCAGATATATTCGAATTATCTTTATTTGAGGAATCTGGTTTTCCATAAAAACGTACTAAACAATTAATGTGATTTTGCATGTCAATGTGTTGATCTTCACAATCTGGATCACCGCTCCAAATCACATTGTAATCTGCCAAAGTCAAGCCTGTAGGGGTTTGGATGTTGACTAATTCAAGCTTAATTTTTGTTCCGCGATAAAACATGGCTTTGCAATCACCTGCGCCATACTCACAATCAATCCCACTCGGTATGCTACGAATATGGGCTTGTGAACCTGACACGCCAAATTGATAATAATCCTGCTGTGATGAATTTTGTACCGAAGGGGCTTTGATGATGATATTGAGAGCTGTTGAGCGCTCACTTTGATTGCCAGCCACGTCGGTTGTAATTGCTGTAATATCATGATTACCCTGTGGTATTTTTCTTGACGTAATATGCCATACACCATCGACAACAGAGACTTTACCTAAGGAATGACTGACATCATAAAATAATTCAACTGTTGCCCCCGTTTCTGCAGTTCCAATAAATTCAGGCGTTGGATCGGTCGTGATATTGTCACTATCAGATGTGCCTTTATCGCTATCGCTGCTCATATCTGGTGTAGAAGGTGCGTTGGGTGCTGTAAGGTCTAGCATTAGTGCATTAGGAATATGATAAGAGCTGACATTCCCCGCAAGATCAACACCTGCTATTTCTATATCATAGCTTCCTTCATCAATTGAGCTTAAAAGGTTATCTGCTAAAACCCAAGTGCGATTAGCATTATTATGAATAGCATCTACCAAATATTGAGCAGGATGTGTCAACACACGTATATCAATAACAGCCTTCCAATCATCTGTAGAGCCTGTTAATTGAGGGGTTTTATCGTTGGTCAAAAGCGTATCTACGAAAAAAACAGCCGCTGTCGTATCTATAGTAATCGTTAAAACATTAGATAAATCGCTGACATTACCAGCAGCATCAATCGCTTTAGCTGTGTAGCTATATTTACCATCAGGCAGAGCAGCATCATCAGCTATAGAGACTGACCAATTGCCTCCAATCGCAACCGCAGTATCCACAATATTATGCTTATCATTATAAATAATGACTGTGCTATTTTCTTCTGCCGTACCTATAAATAAGGGCGTTGTATCATTGGTAATCCTATCTGTGTTAGACAAGCCTGAATCAGCACCTGTATCCAATGTTATTG
>JADGDW010000050.1 GCA_016744725.1 Candidatus Albibeggiatoa sp. nov. BB20
TTATTTTGTAAGCGGTAGGTATAACCTGATTTGCCGCCACTACCCAGAATAAAATCGTAATTGCCTGTACTGGTTTGGATGTTGACGATTGCGCCTATTATGGAAATTCACTATAGTATGTATTCTCAAAACTCTACCGCTCCTTTATTGGTTCTTCCCAACGAACAGTAAAAGCCGTACTCTTTTGTTTATGTTTCGTTACATAGTTTCATTTTCAACCAAACCTATGGGCTTGTACTTTTTTTCACAAACTCAGAGCCTGCCTTTTGTTGCTTACCTATTAAAAATTATTTTAAATCTATCTTGATATTGCTGATGGCTCAGTAATTTAACGCATAGATTATATGATGCTTGCCTCGTTCCTATGCGCTACATGAATGTAGTCCAGACGCGCCGTGACATGAATATACTTGACGTGACACGTCATGAAGACATTCCCACATACCATGCGGGAACGAGATAATAATGCTTAAACAATATAATTCAAAAATAAGCAATACTAAAGCAACCTAAACCTATTCAAATAAGCATTCTATATGCTAGCAAACTGTATTTTTATAAACCTTTGAAAATGGGCTGAAAAATATTTTTTATTTGTGTATTTATTTCATCTGAAGTTTAATAATAGCTTTTATAACAAGTTATTACAATAATTTACAACTAGCTATTTTGTACTATGAAAGTTAATTATATGTTGTACAAATCAACACTAGTTACACGTGCAATATTTTGTTAATGTGTCAGTTCTAGTGTTTTTATATTTAAACATAATAATAATGGGGTAATTGTTATGATTCAAATAAAACGGCTTTTGGGTTTAAGCTTGGTAATGCTATTAGTTGCCTGCGGACAAGAAAACGTAGAACAACAGTACAAACCAGAATTTGGTAATAAAACAGCCACGCAAAAAGAAGAATATATTTTTGGGGTTCATCCTTTACATAACCCACAACAATTACAAATGGTTTATGGGCCTGTGGCACATTACTTAAGCCAACATTTTGATAATATCCAGTTCCGATTAGAAGCATCCAGAAACTATGCAGCTTATGAGGAGAAACTCTATTCAGGCAAATTTCACTTTGCGTTACCTAATCCCTATCAAACAATTACTGCTGAAGATAAAGGCTATGTGATTTTTGGCAAAATGGGTGATGATGAAAATTTCCGAGGTATTTTTATCACTCGCAAAGACAGTCCTCTCAAACAACCTATAGATGTAAAAGGTCAAATAGTAAGCTATCCCGCTCCAACTGCTTTGGCTGCAACCATGCTTCCTCAATATTTCTTACACAGCAATGGGGTTAACGTTAATCAAGATATTGAAAATTTATATGTGGGTTCTCAAGAATCCTCAATTATGAATGCCTATTTAGGCAAAGTGGCTGCGGCTGCAACATGGCCATTACCTTGGAAAATCTTTTTAAAAGAAAAACCTGATTTTGCGGCGGAACTTGAAGTAAAATGGGAAACCCCAACCTTGCCAAATAATGGCTTAGTTGTACGTGCTGATGTACCACAAGAGATTGTGCAACAGGTCTCTGATTTACTGTTTAGCTTACACGAAAATGAAGCGGGTCAAGAAATTTTAGCACGGATGCCATTATCTAAATTTGAGGTGGCCAATAGTAAAACCTTTAAAACTGTAAGGGAATTTATTCAAACATTCACCCAAGAAATTAGACCGCCAAACAGTCAGTAAGTGATTTTTCATTGATCGTCATGTAAATAAAGTTAATAGCCTTACAAAAATTCAAGTTTTTTGCGGCACTATTTTTACCTATGGTTTGGATTGTTTTTATAACGATAGGCAATTCTTCTTTATATTTATTGGGATTGTGAGCTCTTCAAGGCCTTACAGTCCTGAAAATAGGAGATGTTAATCACACTAAATCATGGTTGCATATTAAAAAAACATCTAATACCCTGATTTAAAATTAATTTATAATTTCACTAAAATATTTGGTTAATAAAATACTAAAAATACAATCATTGTTAACTAATAAAAATAAAACAGATATGTAAACCTTCGAGGGTAATGCATCTGTCTCATGCTTTTCAATATGTTTCAAGAAATATAATTTTCAACATATTGAATAAAGGAGAATTTATGGCGAATTTTCACCAAAAAACATCAATGAAATCGTGGAAAATAATCCAATCATGCTGTACTCCATTAACACATAATTATCTGTATCAGTGGATCATAAGTCCAATTCAAAAATTGGCGCATTGGATTAACCGCTACTGGCATCGTTCTATTCAACATCAACTGGTATTAGGTATTGCTTTAGTCCACGCGGTATTGATGACTATTTTTATTTTAGACCTAACTGAACGGGAACGACATTTTTTACAAGAGCACAGTGTACAGCAGGCGGTTGCGCTATCTGAAATGCTAGCTGCGAACAGTAGTTCATGGGTATTGGCTAGTGATGTGGTTGGCTTGAATGAAATATTAAGCTATCAAAAACGTTACCCCGGTATCGATTACGCAATGGTTATTTCCAATCGTGGACAAGTGTTAGCCCATACCACTGGTGAATTTATTGGCCGCTATTTGAATGACCACAAAAGTGACAAGTTACTCAATAGTAAAACAAAACCAATAACCCAAATATTATGGCAAACAGAACTTTATTTAGATATTGCATCACCGATTATATCTGATGGTCAATTGATAGGCTGGACTAGAGTAGGGATTTCTAACAGTCAAGTACAAGAAAACCTACAAATTGTGACTCGAAATGGCCTGATATATACCCTGTTGGCGATTTTAGTCGGCATTATATTCGCGATATTTATGGCACGAGGATTAACCGCTGGAATTAAAAATTTGCTGGATGTCACAGACAAAGTACGCCAAGGTGAACGCCAAGTACGAGCCGATGAAACCCGTTATGATGAGGTGGGTCAATTAGGCACGGCATTTAACGAAATGGTGATGGCAATTGATAAATCTGATAAAGAATTAACCATTGCTAAAAATGCAGCAGAAGACAGTAATCGTGCCAAAAGCCAGTTTATTGCCAATATGAGCCATGAGCTAAGAACCCCGCTGAATGCCATTATTGGTTATAGCGAGATGTTGCAAGATGAGTTAGACGATTTAGACACAGAGGAAGTAGGATCAGATTTAATCAAAATCAATGCGGCAGGTCGGCATTTGCTCAGCCTTATCAATGACATATTAGATTTATCTAAAATCGAATCAGGCAAAATGGAAGTCTACAATGAAACCTTTGATATTCAAAAAATATTGGAGGAAGTTATTGTAACGATGGATATTTTACTAGAACAACGCCATAATAATCTTGTTTTTGAGTGTGAACCTAATATTGGCTTGATGCACTCTGATGTTACTAAAATCAGACAAATTTTACTTAATTTACTCAGTAATGCATCTAAATTCACCGACAATGGTTCTGTGATCCTGAAAGTCAGTAAGCAATGGATCAATGATATTGAATGGGTTAGCTTTGCCATTACAGATACAGGAATTGGTATTTCAATCGAGCAACAGAAAAAGCTCTTTAAAGCATTTAGTCAAGTTGATGCTTCAACCACACGCAAATATGGTGGTACGGGTTTAGGTTTATTGATTACCAAACGTTTTACCAAAATGCTTAGCGGTGAAGTCAGTGTCGAAAGTGAATTAGGCCATGGTAGTACCTTTGTCGTGCGATTTCCAACTAAAATGGCAAGTCGGCAAACTATTCCTGAATTGGAGCAAGCATTACCTGTATTGCAAGAAGAGAAAGCAACCGTATTGGTTATTGATGATGATGAAAATGTCAGAACATTACTGAGTAAACATATTCAACATCTAGGTTATAAAGTGGTTACGGCTAAAAGTGGTTCTGAAGGCTTACAATTGGCGCAGAAACTGAAACCACAGTTGATTACCTTAGATGTCATGATGCCACAAATGGATGGCTGGGCAGTGTTGACAGAGTTAAAAGGCAATGCTCAGTTACAAAACATTCCTGTCGTGATGTTGTCTATGATTGAAAATCATGAACTAGGCTATTCATTGGGCGCGGCTGAATATTTGTTAAAACCTGTAAATCAAGCTCAGATTGCACAAGTATTAAATAAATATCGTGCGACATCACGTTATGGAAAAGTATTGATTGTTGAAGATGACATCATGATCCGTGACATGATTAAGCAAATGTTACAAAAAGATGGCTGGGAAGTGGTTGCTGCAAATAATGGACAAGTTGGTTTGGATATGGTTATCGCCCAAAAGCCTGACATGATTTTATTGGATTTGATGATGCCTGAAATGGATGGCTATGAATTTATTAGCTGTTTACGTGAGAAAAAACAACAACGCCAAATTCCGATTATCGTACTAACAGCAAAAGATATTACAACCGCTGACAGACAAACGTTATCACATGAAGTCCATGCTATTTTTCAAAAAGGCGCGTATCAGAGAAGTGAACTATTGAATGAATTACATGATTTATTGATTCATAGTGATTCATTGCAGTCTTCTGTATAAATTGGATAATTACCCAAGTTTGATTTTAGGTACTGGATATTTTATAAAATCTATTTGTCTCTTTTTAAATGGAGTATTGATAGAGGAATCGGATTCTTGGGATCACTTTCATCCATGATGAGTAAGCCTTCGTCGTTACCAATTAAACTAAGTAAGCCAGCAGAGTCAACACTTACAAGTGCAATACCGCTGCTTAAGTCAAGGCTTTCATCATTATTGGTACTTTCTTTGGCAGTATTGTCTCGTTCCAACGAGCTTCGTTGGAATGCAGTCCAGACGCGCCGCGTCATGTTTTGTTTTTAACATATCTCTACATCTATGTAGGCTCATTCGGCTTACCTTAAATATTTTGCAGGCCTGTTTTACTTTATCTCCTTTCTCTACATACTCCAATGCTCTTTCTCTTATTTCTTCACTATGACTTTGATCCATCTTATTTCTAATTCCTGATTACCCATAATTATGATAGCGAATGTTGATGATGACATTTTAAATATTTAACTCCTTATACAATGGGCGTTTTCAAAGGCTGTCAGAAGTATTATTTAGAACAATGTTGATAATTGAGCGTGGTTAATTGATAATTGTTCATTGTTAATTGAAATAGTGGAACATGAAGATGGGAAGACGAATTGCCATAGTTGAAGATGAGCCAGCAATTCGAGAAAACTATGCAGTAGTACTACGCAGACAAGGTTATGATGTTAATACCTATATCAATCGTCCCCAAGCGTTGGCAGCTTTTCAAATCCGTTTACCTGAACTCGTATTACTAGATATTGGTTTGGAAGATGAAGTTGAAGGCGGCTTTGATTTGTGTCGTGAGATTCGAGCCATGTCGCATTATTTACCGATTATCTTCTTGACAGCGCGTGACAGTGAATTTGATACTGTATCAGGTTTGCGTTTAGGTGCAGATGACTATCTGAATAAAGATATTAGTATGCCGCATTTATTAGCACGGATAGCGGCTTTATTTCGACGTGTTGATGCGTTACGAATGCCAGCGTCAAATGATAGCCTCATTGAGCGTGGTTCGTTGAGCATTGATAGTAATCGTCTCACTATTACGTGGAAAAGCATTACCGTTGATTTAACATTGACCGAATTCTGGATTGTGTATTCTTTAACCCGTTATCCAGGACATGTCAAACAACGTGACCAGTTGATGAAAGAAGCTAATGTGCAAGTTGATGACAGCACCATTACCTCGCATATCAAACGAATTCGCAAAAAATTCTTAACCATAGACCCTAAGTTTTCTGCAATTGAAACAATTTATGGTATGGGCTATCGTTGGAAGTCAGAGGATGTACCATGAGTTTAACCATTCGCAGTAAAGTATTATTGCTATCTCTGACGTTATTCAGTATTCCCTATGTGGGTTATGAGTACGTATTAGAAATGGAAAAATATTTACGTGATAATCTCGAAACCTCTCTCAAAGATGCCTCTCACGCCCTTGCCAGTGTTTTACATAATCAGCCTGAATTATTCAATCGTCAACTCAGTGATGTTGTTGAATTTTATAAGCCAATTGAAGATGTCCGCCAATTTAGAATTGCATTCCATTTAGATGGTAATACTAGTGATTGGGAAGATTATTTATTTGAAGCCCAAAACTACTCAGAAAAACACACCTTATACTCAATATCTGAGACCAACCCAGTCGAAACAACTGAATCGGTTTCATTTCAACATGTCGCAGGCATCTATCGAAACTATTTGTATAACTTATTCATAGTCAAAGATAAATCCATTATTTATCGTAACCAAGGTGATTTGGAATTAAATCGTAGCGACCATTTACAAGTGATGATTCAAGATAATGAAGAGCATTTACATCGTTATGTTATCGCGCCATCTAAAGCGGGCTGGGTCAATGGTTATCGTGTTTCAGCTTATAGTGATACTTTACTGTCTAATCCAGAACGACGTATTCATGGCACTTGGGCGGAAAATGAAGAAGGTTATATTATTGAAATTCGGATTCCACTCAACCTAATGGGGGAACGATTCAGCTTTGCAATTGGTGATGTCGATGATAAAGAAAGCCGTCAATTAAAAGCCTTAGTGGCCAATGTAGGCATTGAGAAAAATGATGAAACAGGGCATATTTATGTAAAATCCCCCAAAATTAATCAAATCATTCAAGCCTTAGGTAATGGTCCTGGACGTAGAGTATGGGTTTTGGATAAACAACGCCGGATTTTAGCCTCTTATGGTGATTTATACCGAGAATTAAACGAACATCCTTTAAATGATATATTCAGTCTATTGCTGCCACCTGCATCAGATAAAATTAATGACAGCCGTCAAAATGATGGGCTGTATTATCAGCAAATTCAATATGCGCTCAATGGCCAACCTGACGTGCGCTGGCATTCTACCAATGATAAAAAAGCGGTCATTGTTTCCGCAGTGCATCCTATTCGTAGTCAAAATCAAGTCATTGGAGCGGTGATGGTTGAGGAAACCAGTCACAGTATTCAAACCGTACAACGTCAAGCCATTGCTAATTTATTCAATAAAACCTTGTTGTTATTTACCGTTGTCACTCTGTTATTGCTTATTTTTGCCAGTCGTTTGTCTATTCGTTTACGTCATTTGCGCAATCAAGCTGAAACCGCAATTGATATTAATGGGCGCGTTACCGTCACTAAAATTGGTTCTGATGCAAAAGATGAAAT
This sequence comes from Candidatus Albibeggiatoa sp. nov. BB20, assembly GCA_016744725.1. Lineage (GTDB taxonomy): Bacteria > Pseudomonadota > Gammaproteobacteria > Beggiatoales > Beggiatoaceae > Albibeggiatoa. The sequence goes on from JADGDW010000050.1 coordinate 7,201, forward strand.
TGGGGATTTATCACGCAGTTTTTCCAGTATTTTAGAAAAATTACATCAATATAATAATTACTTAGAAGGCATGGCCAGTCGTTTATCTCATGAATTGAGAACCCCGATTGCGGTTGTACGCTCTTCTTTGGAAAATTTAGAATTGGAGCAAGATTTATCTGAACATTCAATCGTGTACATTGAGCGTGCGAAACAAGGTATTGAACGTTTAAATACAACTATTACCCGTCTAAGTGAAGCCACTCGTTTAGAACAAGCTTTGCAAGATGCAGAACGAGAGCAAGTAGATTTAAAAGATTTACTGAGCAATTGTGTTGCGGGTTATCGCTTAGCTTATCCTGAACAACGCTTTCATTCCATTTTGCCTAATCAGCCATTGGTTGCTTATGTTGCACCTGATTTGATTGCTCAAATGCTAGATAAACTAGTGTCTAATGCAGTTGATTTTTCTAATAATAAACAAGCAATTAGAGTCGAATTAACTCAGGAGCGCGGTATGGCTTATTTATCGGTACTCAATCGAGGAGCCAATATCCCAATTGATATGCAAGAGCATTTATTTGAATCAATGGTTTCATTTCGTCAATCTACTGATGCAAAAGAACCTCATTTAGGTTTGGGCTTATACATGGTGCGTTTAATTGTGAATTATCATGGTGGCTCAGTGAAAGCATCTAATAATCCAGAAGACTCAGGCGCGATGTTTAGTGTGTGGTTGCCTATGGGTAATAGTCATATTTCAAGTTAAAACCTTATGAATTTATAACTATACTCTACGCCGTTATAATTTGAGCTTTTAAATTACTACTGATGCTAGGTTATTTTTATCAATATAAATCAATCGTTTGTATGAAATATTTATGTAGGGTGGAATAGAGACACCCCGAATATTAATCAAGTATGGACTCATTATCACGCATCGTATTCCACCTTTTCAATGCCCAACATCTTTGGTGGAATACGCTGTGCTATTCCACCCTACTAGAGTTTATTTTTAGACGGAGTTTAATGTTTACTACCCCATTTGGCTCTTATTATGTTGCTGTCAATACTTTTCCCATATCTTATTGCCTGCTTAAATTCAATGATTATAGGCAATCAGAAAATGATTTAAACGTCTCTAAATTGAAAAATGCCTTTTGTCAAAATCCCTTTATATTGATACTCTATGCTGTATACAGTCCAGTTAAGCTAACTGAAGACAATTTTATGAATCAGCGTAAAAAATCTGGTGACAAAGTGGTTTCGTTTACCCAACACCAGAAGAAAAAAACTAAAACGACACAACGACAGCAACAGCAAGCATTCCATCAAAACAAATGGTTAAGCTTTCTATTTCTACTCGGTTTAATATCATTACCGATTGTTCTATATTGGCTATTTCAAACCAAATGAGACCAAATCCTATTTACTTTAGAGCTGGCAATCCTGACAAAGTTAAAAATAGCGTATTTTAAAAATGTAAGACTGCCAATCCTTTTAACTCACTATTGTTAACTGATACTATGGCTACTACAGCAACCGACTCACAAATTGAAAAGTTAGAGCAGGCGATCCTGCAACGTGCTCAAACACTGGCGGATAGTCATCTTTCCAGTGCAGATCAACAACGCCAAAAAATTGTAGCAGACTCTGCAAAACGTTTACGTCGTCGTGAAGAGCAGGCCACCGAAGAAGCAAAAACGGCGGCAGAACAAGAATATCACCGCCTTATCCAAGCCCATGAAATCAAAATGCAATCTGAACTCGATCAAGTCCGTTGGTCTTTGATGCAATCAGCAATGGACGCATTACGTGAACAATTACAAAAAGTGACACAACAACCAGAACAATATCTAAGCGTTCTAAAACAATATTTACAACATGCCGCCAAGAGTATTGAAGCTGATGCGCTAGAAGTCTTAGTCAATCAACAAGACCATGATTTATTAGCCGCACAATGGTGTGACCTTATTCAAGAGTGTGGCATTAACAAACCCTGCACTTTATCCACAGAAAAACCAGCCTTTCTCGGTGGTGTCTTAGTTTGCAGCCAAGATAATCGAATTCAAGTCGATAACACTTTTGATGGCATTATTGAGCGTTTACTTGATGATATTTATCAAGAAATGAATACTCAATTATTTGCGACAGCCAGTCCTATTCGGAGTCTATAAATGAACGAGCGTATTGGTGAAATTTTATCCATTAATGGGCCTATTGTAATTATCAAATTACCAGGGGTTAGAAATGGTGAACAAGTACGGGTTGGGCATTTAAGCTTAATGGGCGAAGTACTGTATTTAGAAGGCGAGAATGCAACCGTACAAGTCTATGAATCCACAGAATCCTTAATACCGGGAGAATCCGTCCGGGCCTTAGGACATCCGTTGTCAGTTGAATTAGGGCCGGGCTTATTAGGACAGATTTTCGATGGTGTGCAACGTCCACTGAATAAAATTTTTGAAAAAAGCGGGGATTTTATTGCCCGTGGTTTGGAAGTTGATGCTTTAGACCGTGAGCAAAAATGGTCATTTGTCCCCAACAGTCAATTAGCACTTGGTTCACAAATCAACGGTGGGCAATTATTGGGTAAAGTGCAAGAAACTGAAACCATTATGCACCGTATTCTTGTGCCACCCGATTGCAGTGGTGAATTGCTTGAATTATCCCATGCAGGCGAATTTACCATTGAGCAACAGATTGCCCGAGTCAAGCAGCCAAATGGTGAAATTCGTAATTTAAGTTTATTCCATCGTTGGCCTGTACGCTCACCACGCCCTTATACCAAACGCGACCATGCCGCTGTGCCATTACTCACAGGTCAGCGGATTTTAGATACTTTTTTCCCATTATTAAAAGGCGGAAAAGCAGCAGTCCCCGGCCCTTTTGGTGCGGGTAAAACCATGTTGCAGCATCAAATTGCACGTTGGGCAAATGCGGATATTGTGATTTATGTCGGTTGTGGCGAGCGCGGTAATGAATTAGTAGATATTTTGGAAACCTTCCCCGAATTGATCGACCCGCACACAGGACGTTCTTTAATGGAACGGACATTGTTAATTGCCAATACATCAAATATGCCTGTGGTTGCACGCGAAGCATCGATTTATATCGGAGTAACGATTGCTGAGTACTATCGCGACCAAGGCTATGACGTGGTGATGGTGGCTGACTCAACCAGCCGTTGGGCTGAGGCATTGCGTGAAGTGGCGGGACGTTTGGGACAAATGCCTGTTGAAGAAGGTTATCCCGCGTATTTAGCCTCACGTTTAGCTGCATATTACGAGCGTGCTGGACGGGTTGAAACCTTGGGCAAAGAAAAAGGCTCAGTGACTTTAATTGGTGCGGTGTCACCACCGGGAGGTGATTTCTCTGAACCTGTCACCAGCCATACCAAAGAAATCATCCAAACTTTTTGGGCGTTATCTAAAGAATTAGCTGATGCGCGTCATTATCCTTCTGTGGATTGGAATGATAGTTTTTCAGGTTATATCGATGTGGCACAGCAGTGGTGGGCTGATAATATTGATGAAAAATGGCTGCGTTTCCGTAGCAAGGCCTTGAGCTTATTAGCACAATCGGATGAATTGGCGCGAATCGTTAACTTAGTGGGCCCTGAGGCATTATCACCTGCACAGCGTTGGGTATTGGAAGGCGCGGCATTGATTCGTGAAGGCGTATTGCAACAAAATGCAATGGATGAAATTGATAGCTTTTGCTCACCACAAAAACAAATTTGGTTATTGCGTTTGATGCTTAATATTTACGCGCAAGGGGTTTCAATGCTAGAGCGTGGTGTCCCTGTACAACAGTTATCACAATTGCCGATTTTAGCTCAAGCCCGACGTTTAAAATCGACTTATAGCAGTGAAGAAATTGAGCAGTTAGAAGCGTTTGAACATGAAATCCAATCAGTATTTGATAAAATTCGGATTGAATATGGTTATGAACAAGAGAACGTCATGGCATAATTTAAGTTTTAGATTGCTGATTCGCAAATATCATGCAACAGCAATCTAATTTATCGCTATGTGTGCTGAAAAGATTTAACAATAAGATGAATACATCATCAAGCACCTACCCCGCTTTTTCTGTTGACATAGTTGGGCTATGGGTAGTTACCTCAGTTTTACGTATGTTGGTATTATTCACAAGTGAAACCAGCACAAAACTCAAAAGCATCAATAGATACCAAGAGCTCAACTTTCCAATTGAAACCAGTTCCCATCCATGGATTTGATTTGGGTAAATCCATGTTTCTGTAAATGTTCCAATATTTTCAGCAATCCAAATAAAGAAAGCGACTAAAAACCAGCCTAGTAATAACGGCATGTGTCGATGTGTCTCTAGTATTTTGTAGTAAACATTTGTTTTATAAAACATTAATATAACAATCCCTAACAATCCCCATCTAAAATCCCAAATGTAATGATGAGAAAAGAAATTAAGGTAAATCAGTAAAACAACCACTATTGTTAATGATTTGGGGGGATAACAAGAGTATTCAAATTCAAAAATCCGCCATATGCGAGCGATATAGCTGCCAACAGCACTATACATAAAACCCGTAAAAAAAGGGACATTTCCTATACCAAAGAAAAACTCTTCAGGATAGTTCCATGAGCCAATTGCATTGGAGGTTTTAAATAGTTCCATGACGGTTGCAACAAGATGGAAAACAATAATCACAATAGATTCTCTTGTTGTTTCAAGCTTGGTTGCAAGTAACAATATTTGAAAACCAATGGCAGATAAAAAGATGAAATCATAACGATAAATACTTTCTAATGGATACCAATAGCTAGTAATAACGATAACACCTAGTAGATAAAAGCCAAATAAACAGGCATAAGCTTGTTTTATCCAAAACATCGCGAATTCATGAATAAAAGTTTTAATTTCCATATTTTTTAAAAGGCTAATTCAAAATCCCAGTATCGGTAATTTTAACTAAAAAGTCCAGATATTGAATCTGTGATTAGTTGCTAAGTGAATGACATCATAATAATACGATTAAGAGTTTGGTTGAAATTTGTATAGATAAGAGAGGGAAATAGGGAAATAATTGACCATCATGTTATTCAATAGTTTCAATGAGCATAGAAAACTTATGAAGATAAATACTATTCATTAAAAAATGCCAAATTGGAGCGTATTTATTTTGGCTGGATTTTTTCAAAGCAAAAGTGTTGGATTCCTCATTTACTCACTACATATTATTTAAATAAACCTAACCCTAAACGCTTTATTTATTCAATATTTGCATTGGTACGGAAGTGTTCACAAGTATGAATCAATTGAGACCAATTCTCATCATGGCTGGCTACATAATAAGCTTCGGCGGCTTTAACTGCTTGAGGCAAAGTATAAGCTCGATAGGTATTTAAACCTGCAATATGTTTATCATAGTTTTGCAAAGCTAATTGTGAATTAAAACAGGCCATCGCGGCTTTTTTGCGTTCCCATAATGTGGTTAAATCAAGTAAGCGGTTTGGCATCAAGGGCACACCCACTTCATACATAATCAATTGCACATCTGAGCAGCGTTGCGCCAATTCAATTGCAATCTTAGCCAAGGCAATATGATCGGGGTGAATTTCAAAAATCGATGGTGCGTATACATGCTGAATATTGTGTGATTTAATCACATCTGATAGCTGAGCTAATAAGTCGTCAGAACTACGTAAATCCCTGTCCGAAATATCAAAAAAGATCGGTTTCCCATAACCTAAAATTTTCGCGGCTTGCAAACTTTCTTGCTGACGTTGAGAAATATATGCAACTCTATAAGTTTCATGCTGATACGGCATTGCTGCCTGCCCATCAGTCATAATGACGACATGAACCGTCTGACCTTGGGCAATATGCTGCATAATTGCACCACCACAGCCAAATACTTCATCATCAGGATGCGGTGCAAGCACCAGTACACCACCTATAGGTAAGGTTGTGGTTGCAGAATAAGGTATCAGCGCATGTTCCATTAATTAATCACTAATAATTTTGCTTAAATTAGGCATGGTTTCAGGTTTTCCATATTCCATATACCGATGCTCATCATTGTCACGGCGCGTTACATTTTCGTATACGCCGTCGTCCCGTTTCACCAATTTAGTCAAACCCATATCACGAATTTCTGTGTTGGTTTTAGGCATGGAAATGCCAATCAAAGAAATACGTTTTTCAACGGGTGTTCCACATTCTGGGCATTGAGTCAGTGGTTCATCATGAATTGATTGTTTAAATTCAAATAGTTGGCCAAGCTTACATGCTGATTGTGTATGTTCATATTCATAAATGGGCATTTAAATATCTCCTAACAATACATATTTTTATATCATTATGAGGTATTTTTAGTGGGTTTTCATATAAAATATATATTTTGTTGCTCGTCCTATCAGGTTAAATGATAGCAGCAGCACAACATGGGTACAAACTCACATTAATCATATACCTGCTACGTTATTTTTGTATAACACATCCTAGACTAAAAGTGCAAGCCTAGCAGTTGGAGAGCAAATATATGCGGATGTTTTTAGTATTGATTTTATTGTCTTGTATGTGGCCAGCAATAGCAGGAGAGTTTCTTACACCTTTCACAGCAACTTATCATGTGTATGCTAAAGGTCTGCATATTGGCACGAGCATCCGACGTTTAGAAATCTTGGAAAATCAGGAATATCTATTCAGCTCTGAGAGTGAAACAACAGGCTTTTTTTCATTATTTCGGCGAGATAAGATTGCAGAATCCAGTCGTTTTGTATTTGAAAATCAGGTGATTCAGCCTTTAGAATACAATTATCATCATACAGGCGGTAAAAAAGAGCGGCATCAGATTATTTTATTTCACTGGGATGAAGATATTGCGATTGGGATTAAACAAGATGAACCTTGGGAAATTACATTAGATGCTGATGTGTTAGATAAAATGTCGTATCAATTGGCTGTCATGCAAGCTTTGAGACAGGAAAACTACAGTTTATCTTCTTATAAAATTGTGGATAGTGGTAAAATTAAGCAATATAATCCTCAATTAGCAAAAACCGAGATTTTGCAAACACCATTAGGTGATTTAGAAGTAATTCAATTTAAACGTATTTCACCCGATGGTGAGCGACAGACAACTCTGTGGTGTGCCACACAATTACAATTTTTACCTGTTAAAGTGGAACATGATGAAAAAGGGGATATTTTACGTTTTGAATTAATGACGATTGAAGGTTTAGAACCTAAGTAACCCGCCATTGAGCAATAGCTATATTAGCCTAAATTGAAGCAATTAGATCGCTCAAAAATCGTTCATATTGATGAAAACGGGGATACAGCATAATATCAGTAAAGAGTCTGCTTTGAAACCAAGAGCTAAACCCTATATTCTCCAGCTTATCCATATTTTTCATATCTCAATATTTTGTGTCTAGCTCGTTTAATTTGTCCGTTTTCAGCAACAGCTCGCTACCAAGCTCAGCTTGGTAGTGTATGCACCAGAAACTCTGTTTCAAGAAACAACATATCAAACAAGCTAAACATTAACGCACCACCCAAACCCGCATCAACGAAAGTAACTTATTGGTATCCACAGGCTTAGCTAAATAATCACTTGCACCCGCCTCAATACATTTATTAGCATCCTCTTTCATCGCTTTAGCAGTTAAGGCAATAATTGGCAATTTACGGAAAAGGCTTTGCTGACGAATGCGTTGCATGGTCTCATAGCCATCCATCTCTGGCATCATAATATCCATCAATACAATATCAATATCAGGGATTTTCTCAAGTTGTTCTAAAGCCCGTTTACCATTTGGAGCCATAAACACCTTCATGCCTTTACTTTCTAAAGTCGCGGTTAAGGCAAATACATTGCGTGCATCATCATCAACCAATAAGATTTTCTTATCTTTCAACTGTGCTTCTTTGTCATGGGCAAGCTTCAACATTTCACGCTGGGCTGACGGTAAACGTGATTCCACTTGATGCAAGAATAATGTTGCTTCATCCAACAAATGGGCAGGCGAAGTCACCATTTTAAGCGTGAGCTGACTATTATAAGTGTCCAAAGCTGTTTCCTCTTGCTGGGTCAAAGGACGCTCTGGATAAATGATAATCGGAATATCTAACAAACTGTTATCAGCGGCAAAATCCGTCAGTAATTTAATACCACTATCGTTTTCAATTGTTAAATCCAACACCACACACTCATATTTTGCTTGGGCTAACTGTTCCAAGGCTTCAGCACAATCACTGGCTCGGATAATATCGACTTGTTCATTATTGAGAATGTCTAAAATATTTTGATAATGCTCGTCTCTATCTACGATAACCAATAGATTTTTAACAGCTTTATCAATAAATTGTTCTATTTTGCTAAACGTATCACCCAGCTCTGTGAGGCTAATTGGTTTCAAGGCATAACCAATAGCCCCCATTTGCTTCGCTTGTTGTTGATGCATATCCCCAGAAATAAAATGCACAGGAATATGACGCGTATCAGGATTATCTTTTAAATGTTCCATCACACTCCAGCCATCCACTTCAGGTAAACGAACGTCTAAAATAATCGCGCTAGGTCGATAACACTCAGCCAATTCAATACCGCTACGCCCATCCAAAGCCACTAAACATTTAAAACCCTTTTCCTTCGCCAATTGTTGAATGACTTGAGCAAAATCTTGTTCATCTTCAACAATCAATAAAGATTTCTCATCTGTTTGTAAGTCATCGCGGTCATCTTGTATAACAATTGTTTTTTGAGCAATGCTTGGCGGCGGCGTTTTGACAATAGGCGTTTGAATGGAAGGCGCAGGAAGTGCTTTTTTAGGGGCTGTAATCACGGGAGGCGTAATATCAATTGATTTAGCTGACACGTCATAAGTTTCAGGTAAGAAAATGGTAAAACAACTGCCTTGACCCGTATCACTATGCAATTGAATTTCACCACCCATTAATTGGGCAAGCTGCCGAGAAATCGATAAACCTAAGCCCGTGCCACCAAAACGACGACTGGTTGTACCATCCGCTTGTTGGAATGCTTCAAAAATCACTTTTTGTTTCTCTTTAGCAATACCAATCCCTGTATCAGTGATACTCATTGCAATACTATATTCTGCTTTCAGTTGGCTATGGGATAAATTATCATCAGCATTGGGCTGACGGATTTCTAAAGTAATACCACCTTGTTGAGTAAATTTAAACGCATTTGACAATAGATTGTTAATAATTTGATTTAAGCGTTGTGCATCACTGTAAATGGTTTCAGGTAAATTATCAGTTGATTTAATCTCAAAATAAAGTGATTTTTCTTCCGCAACGTGCATGAATTTCTGTTTTAATATCTGCACCATCTCTGACAAAACAATAGTTTCGGGATGAATTTCAACTTTGCCCGCTTCAACTTTGGACAGGTCGAGAATTTCATTAATCAAGGTCAATAAATCATTGCCTGCACTGTAGATGGTCTGAGCACATTCAAGTTGCTTGTTGGTTAAATTTTCTTCTTGGTTCTCAATTAAAAGTTGTGCTAAAATTAATAGGCTATTCAATGGGGTACGCAATTCATGTGACATATTGGCAAGAAATTCTGATTTATATTTACTGGCAAGTGCTAAGTCTTCCGCTTTAGTTTGAATCGCAATTTTAGCTTTTTCCAATTCTTGATTTTTCTGTTTAACCGCCACTTGTTGCTCAGTCATCAATTTATCGCGGGCTTCCAGTTCTTCATTGGTTTGACGCAATTCTTCTTGTTGTGCTTGTAACTCTTCTTGCTGGGATTGCATTTGCTCAGTTTGAGAGCGTAATTCTTCAGTTTGCGATTGCAACTCCTCATTGGTTTGCTGCATTTGTTCTTGCTGGGCAATTAACTCTTCTGATTGAGCCTGACTTTGTTCTAACAATACCTGCATCTTAGTACGAGATTCAGCGGTATTAATTGCAATCGCCACACTAGACATTATTTGAGATAAAAATTCTAATTGCACATCTGTGAATGGCACTAGAGAAGCCAATTCAATCACGCCTCTAACTTCAGATTCATACAAGAATGGAATTACTAAAATCTCGGTTGGTGCAGCCGTGCCTAAACTAGATTGAATGTTGAGATAGTTTTCAGGTGAATGATTGATAGTAAACATTTTTTTCTCATAAGCTGCTTGTCCCACAATACCATCACCAATCTTAATCGTATTTGCCCCATCGGTACGCCGTACATAAGCATGAGAAGCCATCATTTTCAAATAAAGTTTATCTTGTTCTGTAAACAGTAAATGAAATACCCCCACTTTAGCATCGACATAAGGAGTCAAGAAATTAATGATATTTTCCGCCAACTGTTTAATATCTTGTTCGCCGCTAACTCGTTCACTAAACTGAGTTTGCCCGTTTTTCAGCCAGCTTTCAGTCTCATTTTTGGTTTTGGCTTCAGCTAATTGAGAGGCGGTTGATTCCATAGCCGTTTTTAAATGAATGAAATCGCCTGCATATTTGCCCGTGATTTGAACGTCCATATTGCCTTCGGCGAGCTGTTTTAATACCTGTCCTGTTTCATTGAGAATTAAGCGCAGTTCTTTAACCATCAGTTGTACAGAAGCATAAACCCCCGTGGCCTTACGTCCTGCTTCTTGTTCAGGAATGGCTAAATTGCCTTGTGCAACTTGCGCGGTAATTTGAGAAATGGCTGCAGGCTCACCACCAACTTGGCGTAAAATCTCACGAATAATATAAAGCCCTGAACCAATGCCAAATAACAACAATATTGATGTACCCCAAAACAGGGTGTTAATACTCATATTAGCTAAAGACAGACTTTTTTCGCGCCGCACCAGCATTAAACTTTGTTCTTTAGCAGTAAATTCTGCCATTTTTGCCTGAAATTGGTCAAAGTATTGTTTTCCTTTACCCAATCTTACTAAGTCAGCCATATCATCCATGGTCTCTGAATCACCTATTTCACGGCGTAATATGAGCAAAGGCTCAACCACTTTTGCCTGCCATTTATTTAAGGTATCTGTAAGTTCTTCTAGTAAAGTCACTTGTGGTGGGTTATCTGATACTGCTTGTTTTAGAGTAGATAATATTTGCTTAAAGGTTTTTTTGCCTTCAATATAAGGTTCAAGAAAGTCTTCCTTACCAGACAATAGAAAGCCGCGTTTTCCTGTTTCCATATTAACAGCAGCAATGAGTAGATTATTAGCAAGGTCTATCACAAGATAAGTTTGTTCTACCCAATCATCATTTTGTTTAATATATTCAAGATTTTGTTTGTTTTCAGTCAAAACCGTTTCAGTATGCTGTGCTCGTTTAATTAAGAGCTCTTGTTCAGTTTGGATAAATACCGCAATTTGCCGACGGAAATTATCAAAATACTGCTTCCCCTGTTTTTTAGCGACAAATTGATTAATCTCAACCGCCTCTTTTTTGCCTTCATTGACTTCATAACGTAAAGACAAACCTGTTTTAGCCACTTTATCTATCCAAGTTTGGACGGTGGTTTCTATTTGCGTGAGGCGATTTACTTGAGTTGAATTGTCATTGACTTCAGTTTGTAAGGTTTTGAGTGTAGTAAAAAAGGCTTGTTTGCCATGATTATAAGGTTGCAAAAATTCTTCATCGCCTGATAATAAAAAGCCACGTACCCCTGTTTCCATATCAATCGCATAAGCTAAAATTATCTTAGCCGAAGTGATCGTTTCATAAGTATGTTCAACCCAATGATTAGATTCATCTAATACATTAACATGCTTGCGGCTAGATTCCATCACGGTTTCAAGCCTTTCATGACGCTGAATTAATAGGGCTTGCTCACGCTTAATAAAAGTTTTAATTTGTTGTCTAAATTCATTAAAATAAGTTTTGCCATGCGCTTTTGTAATTTCTTTTGTCATGTCATTCATGGTTTTGGCATCACCTATTTTGCGCCGCAATTCAATTTGTACTTCAATCCATTCTTCACGCCATTTTTGAATAATATGTTCTACTTCTTCTAAACGTCTGACTTGTTGGGGATTATCTTTGACTGTTATTTGTAATTGTTCAACTCGAGTATTAAAATCATTGATGCCTTGTAAATAAGGTTGTAAAAACGTTTCTTTGCCTGCTAGTGAAAACCCTCTGGCACCTGATTCCATATCCATTGCCACCGCTTGAATGGTTTTTGCTTGATCGATAACTTGATAGGTATGTTCTACCCAATAGCTGGCATTTATTAATTGTTGAAGACTGCGTACTGCAACAATGCTTAATAGCAGAAATAGAATCAATACTATGCTTAAACTAACTGATATCTTAGTTTTTAGGTTAAGAGTCATGGCAGCGCCTTATTTAATTGTATGATGTGATACATTTTCATTTAAGATTAGCAGTCAGTCTTAATATTTTACTTTAAGCGTTAATTTCTGCTGTTTCCTCTATAGAGACTAAAGGCAAATATACAGCAAATGTGCTGCCCATATTTAATTCACTATTTACTTCAATATAGCCTCCCATCATTTCAGCAAACTGCTTGCAGATATGAAGCCCTAAACCAGTTCCACCATATTTTCGGGTAGCTGAGGCATCAGCTTGAGTAAATACATTAAATAGCTTTTCTTGTTGTTCTGGAGTCATACCAATACCCGTATCAGAAACAGCAAAATAAACCCAACCCTTATCTGAATCTTCTGTGGCCAATCTTTTTACTGTTACCTGTATTTTACCCTGTTCAGTGAATTTACAAGCATTGCCAACAAGGTTAAGTAAAATTTGATACAGCTTAGTGCGATCCGTATATAAAAATAACGACTCATCAATATTGGCAATATCTAAATTGTTAGATTTTTTAGCTGCTAAAGGACAAGCTTGTTCTAAAATCTCATCCAATAATGTAGAAATTTGAACATTTTCACTAAAAATCTCTATTTTTCTCGCTTCAATTTTTGATACATCTAGGACATCATTGATTAAAGAGAGTAAATGCTTGGCAGAATCTTGGATGCTGGTTAAATCTTGTAGACATATTGTTTTATCTTCTAAGAATGCCTCTATATTTTCTATATCTTCTTGTAATATTTCGCTATAGCCAATAATTGCATTGAGTGGGGTGCGCAGTTCATGGCTCATATTTGCTAAAAAATAGCTTTTAGCCTTATTGGCTTGCTCGGCATGTTCTTTGGCTTCTTTCAGCATGTGCTCAACTTGCTTACGTTTAGTAATATTATTAAAGGTTAAGACTGTACCTGTAATACTGTCATGACCTTGAATCGGCACTAGGGCGCATTCAATGGGAAAAATATTCCCATTTTTATGATAAAAGTGTAAATTCTCACTTTGATAAAACAGCCCTTTGAAAATAGCTTGATACAAAGGCGTATTGATAAAGGCTTCTTTTATATTGAGATTAGTATCTTGACAAAAAATGTGGCAAGCAGAATGCCCTGTGACTTCTTGGGATGAATAGCCTAACATTTGTGCTGCAGAAGGATTCATAAATGTAATTTCTGCTGACAAGTTAAATCCGCAAATCCCATCACTCACCGTTTCTAAAATGAGTTGATTGTAAAGCCCTAATTTTTCTAATTGATTGTAAGCTTTAGATAAATGTGCATTGGCTTGTGCCAATTCAACCGTGCGCTCTTGTTCGCGTTGCTCTGAAATATTTGCATGGTGCTCTTTTTCAATAAAGCGTAGATACAACTTGATACGGCTGATTAATTGTGTGGCATCAATCGGCTTAGTTAAATAGTCTATTGCCCCTATGCCAAAGCCTTTGGTTTGGAATTCATCCGATTTATATGCGGCAGTTAAAAATACAATGGGGATGTGCTGGGTTTGTTGAATGGAACGGATAATTGAGGCAGTTTCAAAACCATCCATTTCGGGCATTTGAATATCCAAAATAATCAATTCTACACATTCAGTCATCAGCACAGTTAATGCTTCTTGTCCTGAATTTGCCTCTACAATGTTGATTTCCACATGTTGAAGAATTAGAGTGCGCAAAGTAAATAAATTGTTTCTATTGTCATCAACAATAAGAATGGTATAATTTTTGGCGTCATTCATAATTTTTTAAGCCTATTGTCAGGATAAATAAGTGGATATTTTGTAACCCCTGACACGCCTAATTGCTGCAACAAAAATACCTTTTTTACAATCAATAATATTTCCATATATTTTTTGATGTATTAACAACTGGGTGCTACATATTATTTATCTATGGGTTATTGAATAATATATGAGGGTTGTTTTTCTGGAAATAAATAAAAAGACAGTCAGCTAGCCTATCACTATTAATGCTTAAGGTTCAATTTATGCTTTTTCTTTTGTTTTCCAAGGTAAATACACACTAAATCTGCTACCTACTTCTAGTTCACTATTAACTTCAATATAGCCACCCATCATTTCACAAAAACGCTTACTGATATGAAGCCCTAATCCAGTGCCACCATATTTACGGGTGGTTGAGGCATCAGCTTGGGTAAATACATTAAATAGCTTTTGTAATTGTGCTGGAGTCATCCCTATACCTGTATCAGAAATAGAAAAACAGATCCAACTCTTATCTGATTCTTTTGTATTAGATATTTTTACTGTGACTCGTATTTCTCCATGCTCAGTAAATTTGCAAGAATTACTAATCAGATTCAGCAAAATTTGATACAGTTTAATTCGATCAGTGTATAAATATAGCGGCTCATCATTATACTCAATTTCTAAACTATTGGATTTTTTGGCTGCGAGTGGAAAAGCTTGCTCCAAAACGTCATGTAATAAGCTGGAAACTTGAATATTTTCATTGAAAAGCTCCATTTTGCCTGCTTCAATTTTTGATACGTCGAGCACATCATTGATTAAAGAGAGTAAATGCGTGGCAGAATGATGAATTTTGTCTAAATCTTGTATATGTGTTGTTTTATTTTCTAGCAATTCATCTGTATCTACTTCCTCTTCCAAATCATCTTTTAATATTTCACTGTAGCCAATAATTGCATTCAGTGGAGTGCGCAGTTCATGGCTCATATTGGCGAGAAAATAGCTTTTAGCCTTACTGGCTTCCTCTGCATTTTCTTTGGCTTCTTTGAGTATTTGTTCATCTTGTTTTCGTTTAGTAATATCGCTAAAGGTTAATACTGTACCTGTGATACTGTCATGACCCTGAATTGGCAAAAGGGCACATTCAACGGGAAAAGCATTGCCATTTTTATGATATAAGTGCATATTTTCGCTTTGATAAGACTTCCCTTTAGAAATCGCTTGATAAAAAACACCATTGATAAAAATTTCTTCGTTGGCTTCTTCATTGTTGGAAAAAATTTCACAAGCAGAATGCCCAATCAGCTCTTTGGATGAATAGCCCAATATCTGTGCTGCTGAAGGATTCATAAAGGTCATTTTTGCTGATAAATTAAAACTACAAATCCCATCGTTTACACTCTCTAAAATCAATTGATTGTAATGTCCTAATTGTTCTAACTCAGCATTGGCTTTGGATAAACGGGCATTGGCTTGTGCCAATTCCGCCGTTCGCTCTTGTACCCGTTGCTCTAAAACTTGTGCATGTTGATGTTCTTTCTCAATAAAACGCAGATAAAGATTAATACGATTGATTAATTGTGCAGCATCAATCGGCTTAGTAAGATAGTCTGTTGCCCCTATGCAAAAACCTTTAGCTTGAAATTCATCTGATTTATATGCAGCAGTTAAAAATACAATGGGAATAAGTTGAGTTTTGTGAATTGAACGGATAATTGTTGCGGTTTCAAAACCATCCATTTCAGGCATCTGGATGTCCAAAATAATCAAATCCACCTTCTCAATCATTAATATGGTTAAAGCTTCTTGCCCTGAATTTGCCTCTAAAATATGAATTTCCAGATGCTGAAGAATGAGAGTGCGTAAAGTAAATAAATTATTTTTATTATCATCAACAATGAGAATTGTATAATTTTTGTTGTCGTTCATATTTTTAAAACTTTTTAACCTCTCGTATATCTAATAATGCA
Organism: Candidatus Albibeggiatoa sp. nov. BB20; assembly: GCA_016744725.1. Taxonomy (GTDB): domain Bacteria; phylum Pseudomonadota; class Gammaproteobacteria; order Beggiatoales; family Beggiatoaceae; genus Albibeggiatoa. The sequence continues at coordinate 23,154 of JADGDW010000050.1, forward strand.
ACAAAGATACCTTGTTACTGATTGAAAACATGTCTTTTTTCAAATACTTGTTATCCATAAATTGACTAGATAGTGCATATTTTTTACCTATGGTTTGTTAAATGACCTTACTTGATAGCTATTTACTGTAAATTAAAAATATCATTTAGTACATAGATTCATGAGCATAATAGTATGCAATATTTTTTCAAATAAGAAACAAATGAATATATGGACAATATGTCTTTGATAAAGTAGATAATGATAAATATATAATTAACACTTCAGATAGTTTTTAGAAAATACAAAATAGTTCAATTAGTTATAAACCTATCAGCTATTCTTGTAACTTATAAATTTTATTAGATATCCAAGCCATTGTGATAGGATTCTACTTTTTATACTCCGTGCACCATATAAGAACTTGACTAAGTCTTTAAATTTTATAGGTATTGAAAAATGAACCAACCATTTTATGTTTACGTGGATGTTGATGAAACATTTGTCAGAAATTATGGGGTTAAACGTATTCCAATACCTACAGTAATTGAGCATATCAAGGCATTGAAAGATCAAGGTGCATTAATGTATTGCTGGAGTTCTGGTGGTGCTGAATATGCTCAGTCGAGTGCTAAAGAATTTGGAATTAAGGATTGTTTTTTAGGTTTTTTACCAAAGCCTGAGCTCATCATTGATGATGTGGATTTGTCTCATTGGCGCAATTTATTGCAGATACATCCTAATCAATGCCATGGTCACACTATTGAATCATATAGAAAGCAATTGATTAAATAGACAAAACATGACGTGATGCATGAGCTTGTACTCAATACAAGGCATAAACTCAAACATTAAATTGGAGTGTTAGCTTTGAACCTAAAATCTCATTCATTAATAACTAAGCTGAACGGGATTGACACCGTTACTATAAATCTGAACTAATCTGTTAGTTCAATTTATTCACATCGTCATCAACTGAGCAATGAAACATTGTCTGACAAGTCTGTTATGTGCGTTTAGGTGGGCTGTAACGTGTCCACACCATAGGTTTTAAGTTTAGAGCTGCATTGAGGTCACGGTCAATTTCTAAACCGCAATGACAATGATACGTTCTGTCACTTAAACGTAACTCTGTTTTAATTTGACCGCATTGTGAGCATGTTTTAGAACTTGGAAAGAATCGATTGGCAATAACCAGTTCACAATTGCGTAGTTTAGCTTTGTATTGTATCTGTGTTCGTAAATAGCCAAAGCCTGCATCAACAATGCTACGTGCTAACTTATGATTCTTCACCATACCTTTAACATTCAAGTCTTCAATCACAATGCGGTCAAAGTGACCAGTCAAATAATCACTTAATTCATGTAATACGGCTTGTCTTTGATTACTAATATGAAAATGTAGTTTTGCCACTCGGAGCTTGGCTACCTTTTTGTTTTCGTGACAAAGCACGTTGATATTTCTTGAGTTTATTAAGACTCACTTTCAATTTTTGGTTAGTTGGAAAAACCACTCCATTACTTAAAGTGGCTAAACTTTTAATCCCGAAATCCACACCAACACTGGGTTGACGCTCAACATCCTTTGGATTGTATTCTTGGGTTTCAACTAAAATAGAAGCGAAATATTTTCCTGCTTTTTTACTGATAGTCACTTATTTAGCGATGCCATCAAAACGCAGTTTTATTTTGGTTTTGAGCTTTTCTATTCGCAACATACATCCATCAACATCAAATTTAGCTTTTTCTCGTAATGCAAAAGAGTTATTCACATCTTTCTTTTTAAACTGTGGAAATCCTGCTTTTTGTTTGGCTTTAATTCGTCTAAAAAAGTGTTTGAATGCGTTATCTAAATCATCAATGGCATTGCGAGTCACACGACTAGACACCTCTGTATACCAGTTAAATTCATTGCGAATGACTTTGATATAATATTGGTAAGCGGCTGATTTAGACTATTTGTTTTCTTTAAAGTGAGCCAGTAATTGATTGTAACAATGACGACGTGAACCGCAAGCTTTATCTAAATAGACAGCTTGTTCCTTTGTCGGTCTCAGTTCAACTTTATGCGCTA
>JADGDW010000051.1 GCA_016744725.1 Candidatus Albibeggiatoa sp. nov. BB20
GGCATAGGTATAGTGAGTCCCTTTATATGCAAGAATTTCTACAGATAATGGAATTGGGTCAGCAAGGCTGTGTTGGATAATATGAATTTTTGCACTCAAAAATAAATACAATTAAAAATATAAAAGTGTTGATTATATTTTTAACATTTCTTGTCTTATAATCCCCTCGTTCCCACAAGTTTTGTGATTGGGTCATGTTAGGAACGGGATAATGTCTAAGCTATCAAGGTATGATGATTTTAGGTTTTTGAAAAATAAAGGCTGAATCTATCGTTTAGATTTTGGTTGATTATTTCTTTTCGTGCTCCAGCAACCATTCTTTACGCCATAAACCACCACCATAACCACCTAATTTGCCGCTGTGATTAATCACACGATGACAAGGTACAATAATTGAGATCGGATTATAATGATTTGCTTGGCCGATGGCTCGTGCTGCTTTGGGTTTGCCTATTTGTCTCGCCATATCGATATAACTTGCCGTTTTTCCATAAGGAATTGTTTGCAATGCGTGCCAAGCATCTAGCCTAAATGCAGTACCTTGTAAATCAAGTGGAATGGTAAACTGCTGCAATCCCGTATGAAAATAGGCTTCTAACTGTTGATGTGCGAGTTTTAAAATCGGATGTTGTGTCAGTTCAGGTATGACCAGTGGCGCATCATCTATAAAGTAACAGCCTGTTAAACCTTGGTCATTTGCAATCAATTCCAAATAGCCTACAGGCGAATCATAGTAGCTGGTTTCAGTCATTATTATCATCCTGCTTTTTATGTTTTAATAACGGTAACATGGAATGGGTCAAGCCTGCAATCAAGCCTAAATCACTCAATAATACTGAACCCAATACGCCCAAATGGAAAAAGAATACACCCGTAACAACCATAGTGCCAGGAACTAAAACAGATAATACGCCGAATCGAATATTATCTTTTAATTCATGTGCATGAGAAAATAAAGGTTCAACTTGCACTAAGCTATCATCCATTAAAATAATCTGAGCCACATCTGTTGCCAATAGCGACGCGCCATGTAGTGAAATTGAAACATCTGCCGCTTTTAAACCAATCGAATCATTAACCCCATCACCAATAAAACATACTTTTTTACCTTCAGCTTTCAATTGCTCAATCCGTTCGGCTTTTTGTTCTGGCAATAGTTCTGCAAAATAATTGTTTACACCAAGCTGTTCAGCCAATTTTTGAGTTGGTCTTTCATGATCGCCTGAGAAAATATAAATATCCAAATCTTTCTCTTGCAACGATTGGATTAATTGTGGGGTTTCAGGGCGTAATGCAGTATGCAACTCGATTGCACCAATCAACTCATCATCGACCGAAACCATCACCAAGGCATAATTATGCTCACGACAGGCTTGCAAAATGCTGTTGACAGTTTGATAAGGGATGTCAACTTTTTCAATCTCCATAAATCGATAACTGCCGACCCGAATTAATTTACCACCCGACATCACTTGTATGCCATAACCCAGTGCGTAGCTAGAACTATCAATAGGTTGAACTGATAATTCACGTTGTTTAGCCGCCTGTTGAATCGCTTTTGCAATGGGATGTTGTTGTTTATATTCAGCGGTTGCAGCCAAGCTCAGTACACTGTCTTCATCATAATCAGCTAAAGTATAAATTTTATGTAAATCAAGCTGTTCCTGAGTTAATGTACCTGTTTTATCAAAAATGACCGTATTGACTTGGGATAATGCTTCTAATGCACGACCATCTTTAATCAGTACCCCTTTATTTGATGCAATATTGAGAGAATTCAGGGTATTAATCGGAGTGATAAACTTAATATCTTCGGTCATAAAAGTACATAAAATCGCCGTTGCTCCATGCGGACCAATAATCGGAAAAGCCAAAGCACTTAATGCGGTAATCGGCAAAGCCATTCTATCTGCAATTTCTTCACCTTGAGATTGAATCACTTGATTATCATCGGTGTAGTTGGACAGAATCGCATTGATTTCTGCCATCATGGTTTCATTGCCAGCCCGCTCAACTTGAATATGTAATTTTCCGCGTAACAACAGGGTTGATGCAAACACCGTATCGCCACTTTTAACATCAGCCGATTTAGCTTGTCCTGTCAAAGCCCGTTGGTCAACAAATCCATCACCCAGTATGACTTTTCCATCTGCGGCGATCACTTCCCCTGCATGAACCACCATCACATCATTTACTTGAACCTCAGAAATTGGCGTGAGTAATTCAATTTCATCCTTAATCACCCAAATCAAATTAGGTAAGGCATTCACGGCTTCTTTAATGTCGGTTTGAGAATAGCTTTTGCTTTTGGCAATCAGGCGTTTACCCGTGTGATGAATCCAATAAGTAAAGGCAACAGGCAAGGTATAACCCGTGACAACTGCCAGTGGTAGCGCGAGAGAATTTAACACATCAATATTAAAACGGTGTTGGCGGTATAAAGCACGATAACCTTGTCGCCATATTGGAATGGTTAAAAAGAATAAGCCTGCAATACTGGCTACTTTCAATGCAGGATAAAAAATCCCACCCACCGCCAAGCCAAAAGTGGTGCTCGCAATGGCAAAATTTCGGTTTACCTTACTTAAATCGGCTGTTTCTGGTTTAGCCAGCGAGGTTTCAGGTTTTGGGATTTCGGGCAATAATTTTTTGTGTTTCAGCCATATTGCACCACCATAAGTTGTGAGCGCACTACCTGCAATCACCAATAAAGGAAGCATAACCAAGTACCTTTGAGGTATACGTTAAGAATTATGATAACAGATTGACTTAAATCATGAATGCTTGCAATCGCTTTAAGTCTTGTTGTTGGAGTTCATTTGTTTTTCATTATTTATAACAGGAAACAAACTTATAAAATAGAGTTTACTCAACAATGAAGAAAATCAGATTTTCAAGCGGCTTTCTGCTACACTGCTCATTTTACAGTACATTTTAATAGCAAAACCATGTTGAGCATCTACAACAGTCTAAGTAACCAAAAAGAAATTTTTAAACCCATTCACGAAGGCAAAGTCAATATGTATGTGTGCGGTATGACCGTATACGATTATTGTCATATTGGACATGCCCGTGTCATGGTTGTGTTTGATATTATCGCGCGTTATCTGCGTGAAATTGGCTATGATGTCAACTATATCCGAAATATTACTGATATTGATGACAAAATTATTCAACGTGCAAATGAGAACGGTGAAGATTTTCACAGACTTACTGCTCGTTTTATCCAAGCCATGCACGAAGATGCGACTGCATTAGGTGTGTTACCACCGAGTAGCGAACCGAAAGCCACGGAAAGTATTGAAGATATTATAAACTTGATTCAAAAATTATTTGATAATGGTTATGCGTACCATGCTGAAAATGGCGATGTGTACTATAGCGTTAGCAAATTCAAAGATTATGGTAAGTTGTCAGGTAAAAAACTAGAGGATTTACGGGCTGGCGAACGGGTTGGGGTGGATAGTTATAAACAAGACCCTCTCGATTTCGTATTGTGGAAAACCGCCAAACCTAATGAACCAAGCTGGGAATCTCCTTGGGGTAATGGTCGCCCCGGTTGGCATATCGAATGTTCAGCGATGTCAACTTGTTGTTTAGGCAATTATTTTGATATTCACGGTGGTGGTGCAGATTTACAATTCCCACATCATGAAAACGAAATTGCCCAATCTGAAGGCGCAACAGGTGAACCTTATGTTAATTACTGGATACATAATGGTTTTGTACGGATAAACGAAGAAAAAATGTCTAAATCTTTGGGCAACTTCTTTACCGTCCGCGAAGTGCTGGAAAAATATGAGCCAGAAGTGGTGCGCTATTTTATTTTAAGCAGTCATTATCGCAGTCCTTTGAATTATTCTGACCAACACTTGGACAATGCACAACATGCGTTGACTCGTTTATACACCGCATTACGTGGTTTGCCTGTGTCTGAAGAATCTGACGATGATAATAGTTATTACGAACGCTTCCACGAAGCCATGGATGATGATTTTAATACAGCAGATGCACTCGCGGTATTATTTGATTTGGTGCGTGATATTAATAAAATTCGTGATGAAGACATTAAAAAAGCCACCTTGCTTGCCAGTGAGCTGCGTCATCTGAGCAGTATTCTGGGTTTGTTACAATCTGATCCAGAGCAGTTTTTACAACAATTAGGCGGTGCAATTGAATTAAGTGCAGATGAAATCGATAATATGATTGAGCAACGTAATGCGGCCCGAGCAAGTAAACATTGGGCTGAAGCTGATCGTATTAGAGATGAATTAAAAGAAAAAGGGGTTACGCTAGAAGATGCCTCTGGTACAACAACTTGGCGGCGTGGATAAACCGAGTCTGTTGATAGGGCTTATGCTATGCTGGTTTTAATTAAATTGATATTGTTGCAGGATTCAGTCGATTTTTTAACTGATCGTATCGATTAATGATTGTTCTGCATCACAAACAGAATCGCTTATTTGCACTATAAGATTTCTTTTTCTTAGGGTTGTCACGCCTTTGAAGGTTAGCAACCCTAATATATAGTCAATTTTGGTTTGTATGTTAGGACTGGCAATCCTTTTATACTTTAAATATCAATCACTTTTAAAATCGAGGACTATTAGTCCTGTATCACTTTAAAATAAAATGACTATAACAAGAAAACCATGACTCTAATCTGAGCACCTTTCTATATTTCTTCTCTAAGCAATTCAGCAGGTGGTTTTTCTATCTGTTTTCGATGATGACTGCGCCAAAAATCATCAGCAAATGAAACGGCTGGGTGCGGCGGTGCTTTAGGTCGTGTACGCATCAGCATACCCGCTTCTTGAGGCGTTCTATCCCCTTTATGGCTATTGCACCATTCGCAAGCCGTTATCACATTATCCCAAGTATGTGTTCCCCCTCGAGAACGCGGCATCACATGATCGATAGTTAATTTCTTTATTGAACCACAATATTGACACGCATGTTTATCGCGGCGTAATACTTCACGTCGTGTTACCGCAGGCACGCGCCAAGTACGTTCTCGATGTGTGATTTTTAAACGAATATGTTGGGGAACGACAAGCACCATACTAGGAGAATGGATTTGAATGGGCTGTGAAGCAGAATCAATTTCTAATGGTTCAGCTTTTTCAGTGATAAGCAATATAATTGCACGTTTGATGTTGACCCGACCAATGGGTAAATAACTTTTTGAAAATACCACAATGGAACGGCTTAGTATGTCAGTATCCATAGGCTAAGATTCATTTTAGTTTCATCAAAAAATTATAGTGTAACCTAAGCAAATATTTTTACAATACTTTTGATGGTTATCAGGCATTGATTATAACTTAACACTTCATCATTATTAATTTGATAAAAAAGCAGGGTTATTTGAATAACAAGGTTTATATCAGTTAAATTTGATTTGTATCAAAGTAACTCATGGTAAATATTGGTAAACTTATCTCGTATATTCCACATTTTCGAAGTGTAAATTATGAAACAAGAAGCTCTTCCAATGTTTTGCTATCAATGTGAAATGAGTGCTGAAAATGGTTGTGGTGCTAAAAACCAAACTTTAGGCACATGCGGTAAAGATGAAAATTTAGCGCGTTTACAAGACCTTATGATTTTTGGTTTAAAAGGCTTGGCTGCTTATCGTGAACATGCTCGCGAACTTGAAGCCGACACTTTACTTGTTGACGACGTTGTTTCAGAAACCTTATATTTTACCATGACAAATGTCAATTTTAGCTTTGAGCAACATATTGCACAGCTTATGAAAATTGGTGAGGCTGGTGTCGCCGTCATGGATTCACTCAGTGATGCTCATACTCAACATCTTGGTATTCCAACCCCGATACAAATTTCTCAAAACCGTGCTGAAGGTAAAGCCATTTTAGTCTCTGGACATAACTTGGATATGTTGCATAAATTATTGCAAGCGACTGAAGGCAAAGGCATTAACATTTATACGCATTCTGAAATGCTACCGGGTCATGCTTATCCTGAATTGCGTAAATATTCGCATTTAAAAGGCAATATCGGTGGTGCTTGGCATGACCAAGACAAGCTATTTGAAAAATGGCAAGGTGCAATCATCATGAGTACAAATTGCATTGTGCCGATTAAAGATAAGCGCACTTATGGTGATCGTTTGTTCACTTATAAAATGGTGGGTACAGAAAAAGCAGTTCCAATTGAAAATGATGATTTCGGCCCTGCGATTGAAAAAGCATTGAGTTTGCCGTGTATTGAAGATTTTAATAGCGATGCACAGCTAACAACAGGGCATCATTACAAAACCATTTTGGAATTAGCCCCACAGATTTTAGATGCAGTAAAAAAAGGTAAAATTCGCCAATTCTTTGTGATTGCAGGTTGTGATGGACCAGGGAAAGAAGGTAATTACTATCGAGATATGGCGTTAAGCCTGCCTAAAGATGTGGTTATTATTACCAGTAGTTGTGGCAAATTCCGTTTTAATGACGTTGATTTTGGTACGATTCCGGGAACAGTCATTCCTCGTTATTTAGATTTGGGACAGTGTAATGATAGTAACGGTGCTGTACACATTGCTTTAGCATTGGGCGACGCATTGGGCGTGCCTGTCAATGATTTACCAATTGCAATTGTATTAAGTTGGTTAGAACAGAAAGCAGTTATTATTTTGTTAGCCTTATTCAGTTTGGGTATTCAAGATATTTATATTGGCCCTAAACCACCACAATTTGTGAATGAAGCCATTTTGAATTTCTTAGTCGAGCAGTTTAATTTACATATCACAGGTGATGCAGAACAAGATTTAAAAGATTTGTTATTACCTGAATTGCCTAAAGCGGCTTAGACATTATTTAAAGCTGGCAATCTGTAAAAAGTTTGTCAGCTATAGCTAATTCCATCTTTAGCGTTAAAATTATATGCTACTTTCATGACTGCCAGCCCTTAAAGGACTAGTCATAACTCATAACAGGGAATTGACTATAGAATAATACTTGCTAAAAGAGTGATTTAAGCCCGCATCATTGAGCCTGCTTGACTTTATATGTGAGCAAAAAATCCAAACTATTTAGTAAACAATATCGATCCAATTCTTTTTCCACTTCCACCACTGCCTTAACTGTTGCGAATTAAGCTTAAAAATCCCCTTATTTGTATACAAAACAAGCTCCTCAATATGACATTGACGTAATGCTTTTAATAATGCGGGTAGCCAATGTGTATCAAATGCTTGTAAAAATTGTGCGCTCTTCTCAAAAACAATCAATTGCTCACCCGTTTGCTGCAAAACATCATCAACTTGACTCGGTAATCCATCATGCGCAACATGAGTTAACTGAGCTAATCCCTTTGCTAACACATCATGACTCCAAACCTGCAACCAATGATTTTTAGGTAATTCTGGCAACTGTCCCATACCCCAAAACCAAACACTATTAACAGGTAATGCTCTATCCGCCTCACGTTGCTCATTCACAGGGTTTTGATACAACAACATTTGGATTTCATTTAAATAACTACGCCATTGCAATTTATCCTCACCATCAGGCATGTAATCATGAATATCAGCCCCTTTAACTTCTGATAAATCTGATAATTTTAACTTTGGTTGAATCTCTTTAGTTAATTTAAGATACCAGCGTGTCGGAGTTGGAGCTAAAAAATGCAAACCATCTTGGGCAAAATGCTGATTTAAGGTGCTCACTAACTGTTGAGCTTGATCCAATGTAATATCTTGCAATGCACTATCGGCATCAAACAATAAAACTCGGTCACGATCTGCTTGTAAATAAACAGGATCAGCCCGTAAATAAAGCGCGTTTTCATCAAAATCGGGACTGTCCACTAAATAAGTCACAGGGGCTATCGGTAGGTCTTGAGCATCAAAGCCGAATAAATCAAATAAACATGCGTCATGATTTTGGTAAGGCCATGCTGTTTTTTGCGCACGAGAAACAAATAAACTGAGATTATTTAGTGAGGGATGTGTAAGTGTATCGGTATCAGTAGGAAATTTGGGTAACAGCAAATGTATTTTATGCAACATAAAAATTTTTTAAACATTTAAACAAACAGCGGATTATACTTGCTTAAGTATGGTAGGAAAATAATTTTTTGAAAAATCTTGCTGCTAGGCCTTTTATCCAAAGCCAAGCTATCATAAAATGGATAGGCTAAATGATTGCGAATTAGACAAGTCGTGTAGTATCAACTTTTTGTTACACTTTTGTCAATCTTTTGTGCAATATTTGTTTTAACCCTAAAGTGTAAGGAAAGACGTACAATGAGTTCAGTCTCAGCAGGGCTGTTGAAAACCGCAGTCCACCAAGATTCATTAATGACTCGCCAAGGCATGTTACAGCGTATGTTTAGCCTTTGGTTTAATGGCTTCGTCTACAATCAAATTTGGGAAGACCCAGAGGTTGATATTGAAGCCCTAGAGCTGACTCCAGAAAGTCGCATTTTTACAATTTCATCAGGCGGCTGTAATCTTTTAAATTACCTTGTCGAAAAACCTGAAAAAATTGTGGCGGTTGATTTGAATCAATACCACATGAATTTAACTCGCCTTAAATTGGCATCGCTCGAACATTTGCCTGATTATAAAAGCTTTTTTGACTTTTTTGGTTTGGCAGATAAGCCACAAAACATCGAGAATTATTACCAATATATCCAACCTCACATGGATGAAAAGGCACGTACATTTTGGGAAAAAGGTTCGCTTTTGCGCCGTGCAACAGGCAAAGCTCGAATCAAGTATTTTAAAAAGAATTTATATTATTATGCGCGGTTTGGTCGTTTTATGCGTTTATTACATCGCATTTCTAAAATGACTAAATATAAGCCTGAGCGTATTTTGCAAGCACAAACTATCGCAGAACAAGAACAAATCTTCAATGAAGAAATTGCACCGTTCTTTGATAACTGGTTGGTGAAAAAGGTGGGTAATATGCGCCTTGCTGTGTTTAGCTTAGGTATTCCACCACAACAGCATGAATTCATGAAAGAAGAGTCAAAAGGCAATTTGATTAATTTGTATCGTGAACGAGTGCGCCATTTAGCTTGTGATTTCCCAATTCAGACTAACTATTTTGCGTGGCAAGGTTTTAGTTTACGGTATGACAGCGAGAAATTAGGTGCTGTCCCTGAGTATTTAAAACCCGAAAATTATGATGATTTAAAGCAAAATTTACATCGTGTTGAAACTCATGTTACTTCTTTGATTGATTACTTGAAATCTCAACCAAATAATTCGCTTGACCGTTTTGTATTCTTAGATTCACAAGATTGGATGAATCCAGAAGTATTAACGGGCTTGTGGCAAGAAGTTGCGCGTGTGGGTAAACCCGGAACTCGTATCATTTTCCGTACTGCGTCTATTGATTCTCCAATTGAAACAGACTTGCCTCCTGAATTACGCAAATTATTTGTGTATGAAGAAGAACGTTCTAAAGAATTATACAAAAAAGATCGCTCTGCAATTTACGGTGGCTTCCACATTTATTCAATGCCTAGCAAACCTAATAGCGTTGACGCATAAAAATTTGGATTTTAAGAAAAGGTATGTTTAATAAACAGTTTAGAATGTTCTATTTTAAACATGGATATTAAACTGCCCGTTCTATAATAAAAAGTACCAATTTTAAATATCGTCATGAAGGAAACCAATATGGATCAAGCCAAAGCGATGGATAACATGTATCGTCATCAGCGGTACATTTATGATTTAACGCGGAAATATTACTTGCTTGGGCGAGATAGATTAATTCGGCGTATGCCATTGCAAGCGGGTGATAAGGTGTTGGAAATTGGTTGTGGAACAGCTCGTAACTTAATGTTATTAGCCAAGAAGCATCCAGAAGTACAATTCTATGGTTTAGATGCGTCACAAGAAATGTTGAACACCGCCCAAGCAAAAATTGATGCAAAAGGTTTAACAGGCAGAATCATTCTAAAACAATGTTTGGCTGAGGAACTGAATTATCAACAAACCTTTGGCTTAGATAAACCGTTTGATGCTGTATTTTTTTCTTATGCCTTGTCTATGATTCCACCTTGGCCACAAGCAGTCGATACCGCTTTAGTGAATGTGAAGCAAGAAGGTGTGGTTCATATTGTCGATTTTTCCGATCAGCGTGATTTGCCTAAATGGTTTCAATGGGTGTTACAACGTTGGTTGTCATTATTTGGTGTACATTATCCACCGGGTTTATTACCTTATTTTGAGGATTTAGAAAAACAAGGCAAGGGGCAATTAGAGGTTGAGAGCTTGGGCGGTTATTACGCTTTCTTAGCTGATTTTAAAGTTAAGTAGTCTCTTTGGCGACCTTTTAATTCAAATCATGTCAAAATAATCTTATTCCCATGTGTTAAGTTTTGCGTGGGAATATAATCCCTCTCGATTTTTTTCTTCTTAAATTAACACCTTATATCCATAAAATAGGCGTATTTAGCTAAAAAAATGCGCGTTATTACCCCATAACATGTACTTTGTGTTTCATATAACTTTGTTATACAATCGCAGCACTCCGAATGGATAGTGGGATATCAATGTCAAAGCCAGAAAAGCGTTCTGAATTACTGAACTTTCGTGCAACGCCGACTTTAGCCAGAGAGTTGGAAGCTGTAGCTCAATTACTACGTGAACGTTCAGGTTTTCCAAAATTGCCCGTGAGCCGTGGCGATGTCATCGAATATTTAGTTGAAGTATACAAAGGTGATTTAAAATCAATTTATGTTAGGCCTGAAGATACGGAAGCCTAAGCATATATCTTAAATTATCCCATCTCCCTCCAAAAATACTACGCAAGTCATAGCTATTCAATTAAAATGCCTGAAATTTTGTACTCTCCCTTTGAACTGATATGGGATTATCAATGTCAAGTATTCATGATTTGCCACACCATTTATGCCATACGCTAGATATTCAAATAATGGAATTCGAATCCCGTAGTGTGGATGGCGAAGTGAATATTTGGAGCAAAAACCCCAGCTCATGAAAGAATTCAACGTAATAGAACACTATTTTCAACAAGGTTTGGTTTCTCGGAAAGATGTGATTCTCGGGGTTGGGGACGATGCCGCGCTGGTGCAAGTACCCCGTGATATGGAATTGGCGATTTCCGTGGATACTTTAGTTGAGGGTGTCCATTTTCCAATTAATACATGTGCTTATGATATTGGCTATAAATCCTTAGCAGTTAATTTAAGTGATATGGCAGCCATGGGTGCAACGCCTGCGTGGTTTACTTTGGCTTTGAGTTGTCCCGAAATAAATGAATCGTGGTTACAGCAATTTACACAAGGTTTGGCTGATTTGGCGGTTCAACATCAAGTTGCTCTTATCGGTGGTGATACTACCAGCTCTAAATCGGCTATCACTATTTCGATTCAAATTATGGGCTTCAGTGCTAAAAAGCAGGCATTACAGCGTGATAAAGCTCAAATTGGGGATGTGATTTGCGTCACGGGTAACTTAGGAAATGCGGGCTTAGGTTTGGCTTCTGTTTTTGGAGAAGTGGATTTGCCAGAGCTTGATAAGCAATTCGTTGAACAATGTTTAAATCGTCCGACTCCATGGGTGGAAATAGGACAGACATTAAGCAAAATGGGGGTTCAATGTGCAATCGACATTTCTGATGGCTTATTAGCTGATTTGGGACATATTCTCACGGCCAGCCAAGTCGGTGCACAGATTTATTTAGCTCAAATTCCATTATCAAATACGCTTAAAAATCAGTTATCAACACAACAGGCATGGCAATTTGCTTTGGCTAGTGGTGATGATTATGAGCTATGCTTTACGGTGTCACCAGATAAGTTAGAGCAATTAACACAACATCTACCTGCAAATCATTTTTATCCCATTGGTTATATTGAAGCTGAACATGGTTTACGTTGCTTACAAGAAAATGGTGAACTTTGGCAACCAAAGCAATCAGGTTATGAGCATTTTTCTAAAGCGGAATAAAATCAATGTCTAATTACATCACACCCAATTGGCTAGCTCCTCACTCAGTTAAAGCATTTGTTAGCACCCGTTTAGGTGGTTTTAGCCAACCTCCTTTTGATGGTTTTAATTTGGCTGAACATGTTGGGGATGATGCTGAAGTTGTGGCTAAAAATCGGGCTTTATTAGCAAAACAATTGCACTTACCTCAAGAGCCTCATTGGTTGCAACAAGTGCATGGTATTGAAGCGGTAGCTGCTGAACAAGTGGGACAAGGTTATTGTGCAGATGCGATTTATACTCAGCAAATGAATAAAGTTTGCGTGGTGATGACTGCGGATTGTTTATCTGTGTTTTTTTGTAATCAACAAGGGACAAAGGTTGCTGTTGCCCATGCAGGTTGGCGTGGATTGGCCAATGGGGTTTTAGAGTCGACCTTGCAACAGTTAGATGAGAATCCAGACAATATTTTAATATGGCTAGGGCCTGCTATCAGCCAAGTTGGGTTTGAAGTCGGGGACGAGGTTCGACAGACTTTTTGTGAGCAGTTACCACAAGCAGAACAGGCTTTTAAGCCTTCACGTCCGCAGCATTGGTATGCAGATTTATATTTATTGGCTAAGCAGAGATTACAAGTACAGGGTATTCAACAGATTTTCGGCGGTGATTTATGTACTTATTCTGATAGTGAGCGATTTTTTTCTTATCGGAGAGATGGCCAAACAGGACGTATGGCAAGCTTGATTTGGTTACAAGATCAATAACTTTGCTCAGAAAAATTATAGGGGTTCTAGATAGATTATGGAATATAGATGAATTCCATCATGCCCAATTTTCAGGGTTGCCAATCCTCGAAGGACTCACAATCAAAGGAATGGACTGTGCCATATCCAATGCCGATCAATTTTAGATTATTTATCTGATATTAAGATTACATATTATTGTCAGATTCTGCGGTTTGCGTTTCATCATCAGCCAATCGCTTGATGCGTAATAAATGAATCCGTCGGTTATTTGCTCGCATTACTTCAAAATGAAATCCAGCGAAATCAACGCTTTCAGAACGTTTTGGTAAATGCCCAAAGGCTTTTATCACCAAACCACCTACCGTATCCATTTCATCTTCATCTAAATCAACATCAAAATATAAATTAAAGTCATCAATTGGAGTCAATGCCCAGACTAAATAATAGCCATTATCACGAGGATTAATATAAACCTCATCTTCAAAATCATGCTCGTCATCAATATCGCCAACGATTTGTTCAATCACATCTTCAATTGTCACTAAACCTGCCATACCGCCGTATTCATCAATCACAATAGCCATGTGGTTGCGGCTGGTACGGAATTCACGCAGCAGCACATTAAGACGTTTACTTTCGGGAATGAAAATCCCAGAGCGCATCACCTCACGCATATTAAACGGTTCTTGTTGATCGGTTGCGTAATAATCCAGTAAATCTTTAGCGAGAAAAATGCCTTGCACATCGTCCCGATTTTCACCGACAACAGGAAACCGAGAATGTCCCGATTCAACTACAATTTTGACCAAATCATCAGGTGAATCATTGACATCTAAAGCCACAGCTTGTGCACGCGGAATCATAATATCTCTAACGTGCATTTCAGACACTTGTAGCGAACCTTCAATCATTTGCAAGGTGTCGGGGGTTAATATTTCCCGCTGTTGGGCATCGCGGATAAGACCAAGTAATTCTTGTTTGGTCTTGAGTTCCTTTGATAATAATGCTTGCTTGACGCGATTAAACCAGTTTAAAGTCGGTGAAGACATAATTGCAGCCATCATCATGTTCAGTAAGGATTAGGATAACCTAATTGCTGTAAAATATGTACTTCTAAATTTTCCATTTGTTCGGCTTCTGCATCTTCAATGTGATCGTAGCCTAATAAATGCAAAACCCCATGAATAATTAAGTGTGCCCAATGGGCTTCCAAGGTTTTTTGTTGTTCAGAGGCTTCTTTTTCAACCACATTGGCGCATACGACAATATCTCCCAATAACGCAATAGGGATATCGGGTGGTGCTTCAAATGGAAATGACAACACGTTGGTTGCATAATCTTTTTGTCGCCAAGTGAGGTTTAATTCTCGACCTTCGGCTTCGTCTACAATACGCAAAGTCAGCTCAGGTTCGGGTTCAGATTCAAAATTGGCTTGTTTGAGTGCCGTATCTACCCATAACTGGAATTGCTCAGTCGTGGGTAAATTCTGTATTTCAGTAACAAGTTGAATATCAATGTCTGTTTGCATAAATAATAAGTTTAGGTATATAAAATGGCTTATATGGTTGAATTGGCAGTGGTTTGAGTGCTGTTATCAAGACTGGCATCATCTGTTGTCGTCGCTGCTTGATTTTCATCTATTTGTGACTCATCCGTTTCAGCAATATCACCATCAGATACTTGAGTATCAGTATTTTCTGTATTATTCGTGGTCTCTGTTTCATCAGCTTCAACAATGGGATCAGGCAATAATTCCACTGTAATCGGTTGCTGTGAATACACAAGCTCACCTGTTTCCAATACATAGCCGTAATAAATCAATAAAACACCTGCTTGACCATAAACCCCTGTATAAGTCGCGGGACGTGCATCACAACCCAAAACCACTGAATTCATCGTAGCACTGTTTTTAAACCGCTCAATGCTGACAGGGAATAATTGCACCCGATATTCTGGTGTTAAAGTGGTGTTAATTTCTAATGCAGCTAGACTGCCTAATCGCCCATTCCAAGGTTTAATCGCTCCTTTACTATTCAACATGAAGGCCTGCAATTCTGCTGGATCAGCATCAATACTGGGTAAATAACCAATTAAAGCAATAATATCGGCTTTTTGTCCCACGTGTTCTAGCTCGGGGGTAATCACGCCACGAATGTCCAACTGGTCACTAGCATAAGCTTGGATTGCGCTGCCATTCACTGATACCCCTGTCGAAAATAAAGTGTCGCTACTAACAGCTTGTAATTCATCATCGAAACCAAAGCTGGGAGCAACTTTCACATCAACACTGGGAATAGAACGCTGTGAAGGTTCATCCGTTGGATTGCTAGTAGCAAAAAGCTGAAAATTATCAAAAATAAACACTAAACTTTCTGGCTCTTGATCCGATGGCATATAAGTATAACGCGCGAAATAAGCCCCAACCCCTTGTACATCAGTAAACTCATGCTCGACAAATTCAGCGGTTGCCCAATCAATCGCAATATCGCAATCTTCAGGATTATATTTTGCCCAAAGCGAGTTAAGTGGATTTAAATTAATGGTGTAGCCTGTTTGCAGCTTATCGAATACATAGGAACTAATCCAAAGCTGCTCACCATCTTGAACGATAAAACGCGCATCTTCTGTATTAATCCAATGCCGAGTTAAATCAACCATCAAATTACTGGTTTCATCAAACACGATGTTATCAACCGATGCGCCACCATTAACAAAGTCTTCTTTTTTCCATAAAAACAATGCACTGTAATTCACCGCTGCATTTTTGACCGAATAGAATGCTTTTGCTGTTTTCGTCCAACCGGGATCAACCACAAATAAAGTCATATCTGCCCAAAATACTTCACTTTTGCTATTCAACGCCCGCATTACATTATGAGGATAACGTGGCTCATATAAATTGATTGATGCACCATCATTTTGCACCGTATCTTGAGAAAACTTAGAAATCGCAGGGGCTTCCTCACCACGAGCATTGACAGCGGTAATGTCGGAAACATTAAGAAAATTGGCGGTAATACCACCATAAAACCGCCCACTAGGACGATCATCACGGTAATTCATCCATACTTTATCACGAGGACACAAAGCAGGTGGATTAAAAGGCTCTTGAATTTTGAATGGGCGACAAAGCAAGGTATCATTTTTAACCCCGTCGCCATCAATATCTAGATGATGTTTAACAACTGCTTTTTGATTGTAAATCAGTGATGTGGGTAATTCTTCACGAGTCGGTAAATATTCATCCCACCATTGGAGATATTTAACTGATTCAGCCCAGCTGAGTGATGAGAATAGTAATAAGCTAAAAAAAGCAAGCCTTGAAATAAAAGACATGACTAAAACCTCAAAAGTCAAAACCATCTAGCCAATATTTGGGGTAAGACAGTGTTTGCAAGCTAAGTTAATCTGAAAAATCAGACAGGTTATCAAACAATTGCAAAACGTGTTGCTGTATTTGAGGGATAGTTTCTTGCAATTTTTTAGCCTTGTTTTCACGTTGCTGGTAAATCTCTTCAACCTGTTTTAAGACTTCTTCAGTGGTTTCTGTACGTAAATCAACCACCGTGTCGCCAATCCCAACTGATTCAAAAACCCCGATGAATTTACCACTATAAGCTAAACCCACCGCAGGAACGCATTGTGAAATTGCAGCAATACATGCGTGCATTCGTGAACCCATGAAGAAATCACATTGATTAATCAAATATTTAGCCTGTTTGTGATTTAAATCACCTTCGGCTAATACTATCCGCTCATTATATTGAGACTGCATTTTTTCATATAAACGTTCACAAGCTAGCGGGTCACTTTCAGGTAAATGTTTTGGCGCGATGACGTGAGAAACCAGAATAATGGCATGATCGGTATTTTGTAAAAACTGATGAATCAAGCTTTCAACTAAATCGGGATAAAAGCCTTTTAAGTCAAACCAATCATCATTTTGTAAGCTTTTGTTATACAACAAGCCACTGACATTCAAGCCAATAATTTTTTTACCTTGTTGTTTTAAATCTTGCAGTTTTTGTAAACTGGCGGTGTCAATCACTTCAGATTCAAGTACAAATGCTACGTCGGGACTGAATTGAATATGTTTTTTCGTGGCATAAGAACCTAACACTTGCTGTACGTATTCGATGCCTACTTGATCTCGGGAATAAATCATTGTGGCACGTTTTAGTAACATTTTAAGCATGACACGTGAAATCGTGCGTTTAAAAGGTCCATAGGTTTGAGGAAGAAAAACCAGTGATTTTCCAGCAAGTAATACGGCGAATTTAAATAGATTACCTCGCATCAAACGTGGCATTTTATATAAATCAGTAAAACTATCTCCGCCTGTGATATCAGCTACAAAATCGACTTGCATCAACGCATCAAAGCTTTCATTACGCTTACGTAAATATTGACGAAAGAATTTAAACGGCAGTAAACGACTTAAGAGTGCAAAAATGAATAGTAAATAAATATTCTGATGTTTAAAAATATTTCGTCCGTACCATAGTTCCATGCGCTGAATGGGTATTTCACGTTGCATGATGTGCAAAACTTGCGGCGTAGTATCCTGATCATGAGTTGGGATCATGACTTCAGCATCTGGCCAACGGGTAAAAATACATTTTAAAGTGGACTCGGCTAAAGCACTTAAACCCATGTTGGTGGTTTCTAATGATGCGCCTAATAACCATATTTTCGGCGTGGATTGCGCCATATTCTTTCTCCCATCAACAAGTTATGCTGTGTCATGTTAGTTAAATAGCTGGAAAGATTATGTGATAAAGTAAAAACGGCTTGCAAGCTCTATTTTTCCGATAGCACAATAAGTACAGGAATTGGTGACAATTGCGTCATTTTATGTACAGTTGAACTCATTAAATTAAACGTATGAAAGTAAACTATGCAAGTACGTACCCATAATAATCAAGTCAGTTTGAATTTCTTGTACTTTTTTCAAACATTTTTAAATAGTGTTGCATAAGGTTTTGTTGAGTAACAATGCTGATTATTTTTATGGAATAAATTAAAATCATTTGCATAACGAGTGTTTTGAATGAAAAACAGCATTATCCATCTTTATCAATTGTTTTTCTCAAGGATTCAGGTATTTTTAAAATTCACAATAAACTCAATAAATTACAAAGCGATGTAGATTTTTAACTTATTGAAATATTGTGTGTTTTATGAAAATAATCTGGAATATTATTGTTCTATGTATTCAATAAAAATAGTGTTGCTAAACCTAGAAAAGAGGCAAAACCAATCACATCAGTGACCGTTGTTAAAATCACTCCACCTGCTAATGCGGGATCGATAGAAAAACGTTTCAATAATAAGGGAATGAGCATCCCTGCTAATGCCGCAAAAAATAGATTTATCAGTAATGCTGCCCCAATAATGATGCCCAGTGACCAGCTTTTAAACCACAATACAGCAAGCCCAGCAACCACTAATGACCATAAACAACCATTGAATATACCAACAGCAACTTCTTTGCGTAATAACCAAGGTACATTAGCCGCAGAAACTTGACCTAATGCCATGCCTCGAATCACAACGGTTAAAGTTTGGCTACCAGCAATACCACCCATACTGGCAACAATCGGCATCAATACGGCTAGTGCGACAATTTGTTCTAAAGCCTCTTCAAACAAGCCAATAACCCATGCTGCTAAAAATGCCGTACCCAAATTAATTCCCAGCCACACCGCCCGTTGTTGAGTTGTGGTCAGAATCGGCGCAAACATATCATCTTCTTCATCCAGCCCCGCACGTCCCATAACGACATGGTCAGCCGCTTCACGAATCACATCTACCACATCGTCAATCGTAATTCGCCCTAATAAAAGGCCATCGCCATCAATCACGGGAGCTGATAGTAAATCGCGCTGTTCAAACACCCGCGCCACCTCATGCATTGATTCAGTTACTAAAATAGGTTCTTGGCTTGTTAGCATCACCTGTTCAACCGTTTTTTCAGGATCATGAGTTAAAATATCAGCTAATGCCAATGTGCCCTGATAAGAGTTATTCCGATCAACCACCATTAGAACATCGGTTTTTTCAGGTAATTGCTTTTTAAAACGCAAATAACGCATGACAATTTTAAGGGTTAAATCGGCTCGAATTGTCAGCGTATCAATATTCATCAAGCCGCCAGCGGAGTCTTCAGGATAAAATAGAATTTGAGTAAATCTATCCCGTTGCTGTTCGTCAACGGCCCGTAACACTTCCTCAATAACGGTTTCTGGTAAATCTTGTAGCAAATCAACCGCATCATCTGTATCCATTTGCTCAGTAGCAGCCGCCACTTCTTCTGCGGCCATGTCCTGCATCAAATCGATACGCACTGCATCGTTGAGATAGGCCAACACTTCAGACTCATCAATGCTTTCAGATTCCCACACAATATCACGTTGACGATTGGGTAAAGATTCTAAAACAGTTGCAATTTCTGCAGGATGTAAGTCAGTAAGGATTTCATCTACTTGATGGAATGCATTGCTCTCTAAAGCATCATGCACATCTTGTAGTATTTCATTGGGGAGTGCTGTTGTCATAAGCATACCACGCATTCAGAAACGAGAATTGTTAGCATTGTAACATTTGAAAACGGTTGTGAGTGCTTGTGTGATAAGAAAATTGTGCTATGCAACAAAAAAACAGTTTAATCTATATTATGGAGGGTTTTGCTTAGAATATATTGTGGTTATTAAGCAGCTTGGTAAGCTATAAACTTTCTCGTAGTAAAGAGATAAAACGCTTAAAATCCCCACTCCAGAACAACAAGAAACATTGTTTGACTGACTAAAAATATATAAAGTTAAAAGTTAAAGAGTGCACGTCATTTTTTGCATTGTTATCATTAGAACCAAATCTAGAAGGAGAAGAAAATGAAAACAATCGGCCTTATTGGTGGTATGAGCTGGGTTTCTACTGAAAAATACTACCGAATTATTAATGAAGGTGTATATAAGCAATCGAAAGGTCAGCACGCTTCAGCCAAAATCGTTATGTATTCTATAGATAGTCATGAAATATTGGGCAAAGGTGGATTTTACTGGAGCGAAAATTGGAACAAAGCCGAGGATGTAATATTAAATGCAGCTAAGGCTTTAGAAAGAACAAACAATGTAGATATTATACTGATTTGCTCCAATACTGCACATAGTGTTGCAGATGTAATTATAAAAAAATGTAAAATTAATCTATTACACATCATAGATGCCACCGCAATTGCTATCAAAAAACAAAAATTGAAGAAAGTAGTGCTACTCGGTACACGGCCTACAATGGAAAAAGACTTTTATATTTCAAAGTTGACTCATGAGCATGGTCTGGAAGTGGTTGTGCCAAAGTTACAAGATAGAAATACCATCCACCGAATTATTGAAACCGAATTAGTACACAATAAGATGACACTGACGGCAAAACAGCAGTATATCTATATCATTGATAAATTGGCGATGTTTGGTGCAGAAGGGGTTATTTTAGGCTGTACTGAAATTGGTCTACTGATTCAACAACAAGATGTGACTATTCCTGTTTTTGATACAACAGAACTTCATGCACAGGCGGCTGTTGATTTCGCACTTTCATGACGTACTAGACCCAAAGAAAAATAAAGTATTCATGTACTGATAATCAGCACATGAACCAATCGCTTTAGGCGGATTCTAAACTTAATTCTTCGGCTTCACAACCGACAGGCACACCTAAATTGCCGTCAGCATCTTCAAAGCGGACTAAAAATAATACAGAATCAGGATCATGCTCTAAATGTCCTGTATTAATCAAAACGCCACGCGTACCCACTTCTGCTAATATCGCATCAGGGGCAGTCTCAGGAATACCGCCATCATTTTGAATTTTGACCGCAGCATATACGGTGTCACCAGCCTCAAGTTCATAAACGGACATGGCTTATCCCCACACTTCAGCAGGCATTTTTAAGCGTTCAACCACTTCGCCTTCTAATAAATGCTTATCAATAATTTCTGAGACATCCGCAGCAGTGACACCGCCATACATCACGCCATCAGGATAAACCAATACGCTAGGTCCATTGCCACAGGGGCCAATACAGCCACTATTCGTAATTGCAAAACGCTCGAATAAATTGCGGGTTTGAATTTGCTGAATAAACGCTTCCATCACTTGCGATGCACCTTTTTCAAAGCAAGAGCCACGTGGATGTCCCGGTGGACGGGTTTGAATACAGACAAATACATGTTTTTCTGGTTTAGGCATGATGAACAATTCCTCAATTTTATGAATTAAATAGCTTTATTGATTAAGAAGTGTAAAACTTGTTTTGCTTATGCAAAATAAATCCTACACTCCTATTTAAACAAAAATGATTATTTCCAAGGTGCAGGCGAATGCACTTGCGGCCAAATCGGGCTTTCAATGGTTAAGGCCAATTGGCGGACTAATTCCAACATACCTGTATAACCTTCGTAACCAAATTCACGCTCTTGGTTAATATCTAAAAATGGAATACGGGCTTTTAATGCGGTGTACATATTTCGACCACCTGCAATTAAAATATCCGCTTTATATTCTTCATAGGTTTCAAGCAAGATTTTTGGATTGCCTTCATCCAGCATTTTGGTCTCTTCGCCCATTAATTCACGAATCCGGGCTTTGTCTTCTTCAGTCGATTTACGAGTGCCCGTTGCGACCACTTTCATCCCTAAATCTTGTAATGCTGAAACCACTGACCAGGATTTAACCCCGCCTGTATACAATAAAACCCGTTTACCATTGAGACGTTCAGCCCAAGGCTCTAAAGCTTTACGAATTTTAGTTTCTTCACGTTTAATCAATGCTTCAGTACGCTCGGTGAGATCAGGGTCATTAATCATACGGGCAAAATCGCGTAAGGCTTGCGAAGTATCAGTAATGCCATAAAAACTGCCTTCAAACCACGGAATGTCATAACTATCTTTAAGTTTTCGCGCCACATTAATCATGGCTTTAGAACACACCATCATCGTCACTTCAGCGCGGTGCATGGTTTGTACTTCGCGGTAACGTGCATCACCAGACAAAGTACACAACACACGAATACCCAGCTCATCCAATAAAGGTAAAACATGCCAAAACTCACCCGCAATATTGTATTCTCCAACTAAGTTAACATCATGAATTTTAATATTTTCAGGAGTATTTTTAGGTAATGGATCAGGCTCACGAGTACCCATCACATATTTGAACATTGCCTCACCTGCAATCCGATTGCCTAAGTTTTTTGTACCATAAAATCCAGCCGCATCTACTGGCACAACAGGTACATTCCATCGCTCACTTGCTGCTTTGCATACCGCTTCAATGTCATCGCCAATCAACGCGGGTACACAGGTGTTATACACAAAAACTGCCGAAGGATTATGATCGTCAACCGCTTGTTTAATCGAATGAAATAAACGTTTTTCACCACGTCCCATAATCACATCTTGTTCAGTTAAATCCGTGGTCATGCCCAAACGGTATAAAGTTGAACCTGATGAACGTGTACCCCGATTATCCCAAGAGCTACCCGCGCAAGCGATAGGCCCATGAACAATATGTGCAACATCGGTAATCGGTAATAAGGCAATCTGTGCTCCGTCAAATGAACAGCCACCTGCTGTTGCACCGGGTTTGGTTTTCGCGCAACCAGATTTAGATTTTTTATTATGCTCGCAGGCGGGTTCGTCGAGTAATTCAGCGATGTCTTTAGATTTCATAGCAACAACCTACTTTAAAATGGATGCGTTTATGAAAATGTTGGCAACTTATGTTCCAATTTTATTTTACAATAAAAACAATGGTTTATTTTATATCTATGATGTATAAAATCCAACAATCATAAGCTTTGTAAGGTTTGCGACATTGAGAAGAAATTTAAGATTATGCAAAAAAAAATTGATTGATTATTCTGGGCTAGAATAGCGACACCTCTAAAACACCAAGCAATCATTTTTCAATATTTGTTTTTTTAGGCTATTTTTTGTTTTATTTAGAATCAATACATAGACAATTGCGTTTTAAATAGATATAATTCGCTTCCTAAAATTTGCCGATGTGGTGGAATTGGTAGACACGCTATCTTGAGGGGGTAGTGGCGTAAGCTGTGTCGGTTCGAGTCCGACCATCGGCACCATCCTTCCCTCCCTAATTTCTTCTTTTTTAACTAATAGTTTCTTTATTTCAAACTGTTTCAAATTTGGTGAAACAAGGCACATTTATTGTTTAAAATAATGTAAACTTGTCCATATTTTACCTCTTTTAGGCACTAGCCTTGCTGTGAAAAGTTTTATGAAACTATCAGCAATGAAACCGATTTTAAAAAAGATTACACAATCACGCCAATCTCCCTTGTTTGTTGCCTTATTTATGGGGCATTTGGTTTTTGCAACGGTTTTAGGTTTTCGTGCATTGGGCTTTTTTCAAGGATTAGAGCTCACTTCTTACGACTTAATGCTATGGACACGCTCAATCAGTGTTCCAGCCGACCAACGCATTACTATGGTATGGGCAACAGATGAAGACCAACGCACTTGGGGCTGGCCTCTCTCTGATGAACACCTTGCTAGTCTTATTGCAACTATTGAAACCTATGAACCGCGCGTCATCGCATTAAATATTTATCGAGACTTACCCGTACCACGAGTAACAGGGCATGGCTATGAATATTTACTGAGCCAATTTAAACAACACGACAATATTTTCGGGGTTAAAAAATACAAAAGTGAAACAGGTGTTCATGTTGATCCCCCTCCGCTTTTAGATGAGAAAGGTCAAGTAGGTTTCAATGATTTATCTGCTGATTCACGGGGTATTTTTCGGCGCGGCCTATTATTTGTCAGTGATGATATAGGCAATGTTTATGCGTTTTATGGTTTATTGATGGCGTTAAAATATTTAGCACAAGAAGGCATTACACCAGAAGCCCATCCTGATGATGAGCGTTATATGGTATTAGGAAAAACCGTTTTAAAACCCTTAGAACCTGACTTTGGCGGTTATGTTAAAGGGGATATGGGGGGATTCCAAATGATGTTGAATTATCCCGCTGCACCCCGTGGCTTTAAAGATGTCAGTATCACTCGCGTATTGACAGGGCGTTTTAATCCTGATGATTTTAAAGATAAAATTGTTATTATTGGGGTCAATGCCGAAGCCACTCCTGATTTTTTGTATACTCCATTTGGTTATTGGGAAAATGTCGATCAACGTGTGCCTGCTGCCGCCGTTCATGCTTATAGCATAAGCCAATTATTACGGATGGCAGAAGGCAAATCCCAACCAATGGACACTTGGAATGAATCACAAGAAGTCGCTTGGATTTGGATGTGGACATTACTTGGAGCATTGGTGTGTTTGTGGGCAAGGTCTGTACTGCGTTTCACTTTATCCTTGGTTGGTGGATTAATGTTGTTGGTTTCAATGTCTTATATTGGATTTTCCAGTAATTATTGGATATTGGTTGCCGCACCCACCTTTGGTTGGATTTCATCGATTGCTGTTATGATTTCATATTTATCTAATCAGGAAAAAAATCAACGTGCTGAATTAATGCACTTATTTTCTAAGCATGTATCCAAAGATGTTGCAGAAATTATTTGGAAAGAACGTGAAGAGTATTTGACTGAAGGGCGTTTGCGTTCCCAACGTTTGATTGCAACGTTGCTGTTTACAGATTTACAAAATTTTACCACGGTATCCGAACGCATGGAGCCGCAAGAGTTAATGGACTGGCTCAATCAATATATGGAAACTATGGTGAATGTGGTTGAAAAACAATATTCGGGGCAAGTAAATAAATTTATTGGTGATGCCATTATGGCCATTTTTGGCGTACCAATCCCACGTACTGAATTAAGCTTAGTACATCAAGATGCGATAAATTCTGTTGAATGTGCTTTGGCTATGCGTACTGAAATCGAGAAGTTGCGTGATATTTGGCAAACAGAAGGGATGCCATTGATACGAATGCGAGTCGGTATTTGCACAGGGCCTGTGGTTGCGGGCAGTTTAGGTGGAATTGAACGTCAAGAATATACTGTGTTAGGCGATACAGTCAACACCGCATCCAGATTGGAAAGCTTTGATAAATCGATCGATACAGACGAACCTTGTCGTATTCTAATTAGCCAAACAACCTTAGATTGTCTAGGCGATCGCTTTGAAACTGAATGTGTTGGCTCGGTGAGCTTAAAAGGCAAAGAAGTTAAAGTCACCATTCATCGTGTCATTGGCTTTAAAAAGCCACAGATTGACTTGGATGACTTGTAAAACTCACGCAGAAGCTCAAAGGCTTTAGCTTAGAAATTTAACTAAACATATATGCTGTTTGATAGCTCATAACAGACAACAGGGTTTAACTAAATCTAAAACTTTGGGTAGTCCTGCACAAAATAGTGTTTAATTTAATTAATCATTTATTATTGAATAGTGGATAAAGAAGGTTTTTGAATATTTTGATTGTAATGGTGAATAA
>JADGDW010000236.1 GCA_016744725.1 Candidatus Albibeggiatoa sp. nov. BB20
TTTCTTTATTTATTTCATCATGGCTAGAAAAGGCAAGTGTTCAGATAAGCAGAGGGCACGTCGTGGCAAGCGTGAGTCTCACCGGCGTTCTCATCAGGGACGTAATTCAGGTAAACGGGGGCGTTAGTTCCCGTTTACTGAAACTGATTTAGTAACTTAATCAGAATCCCACGCCTACCCATAGGATATGCCACCACCGTTCTCATCAGGGACGTAATTCTGGTAAACGGGGGAACTGATTTAGTAACTTAATCAGAATCCCACGCCTACCCATAGGAGATGTCACCACCGTCACTGGTTGGCATGGCACCAAGTCACTCACTACCCCGCTGCGCATCACCGGCCGATGATTGTTTATCAAACCATTGATTTCATTAATTTTTTTAAAGATTAATTTGTCTCATTCCAAAATACCTGAGTTTGACATACTGAAGGTTTGTTAAACTCACTATTCAAGCCACTTTCTTGATAATTTACCTTGCTATTTTCTCCAGAAAAACGTATAATAACCATAATTGTTTTAATAGAATTATTAAGGAGTTTGCTATGCAAGGCTGTCGTCCACTCAATCATGATGAAAAGAAGCGTCTTTTAAACACCGCTGCCCATAATCAACGGGATAATTTATTAATCCTTCTGGGGCTGGCTACGGGCTTTAGAGTCAGTGAACTTTTGAGTCTCAAGATTGGTGATTTGATTGCGCCGGATGGTTCGGTATTAGATCGTGTCGCACTGAAAGCGGCGAACACAAAAAACGGAACGGGTAGGGTTCAGGTGCTGCATGGGAAGGTGAAAATGGCCGTCAAAGAGTGGACGGATTATCTTTTGTCGAAGGGATTTGGTTTGGAGAGTGCAATATTTGTGGGTAGGCAATCAAAGGGGAGTAAGGCGATTACGCGGCAGCGAGCGTGGCAGATTATCAAGGGCTTATTTGAGAAGGCAGCTATCTTTGGTCAAACGGGTACGCATACGCTTCGCAAAACCTTTGCAAAGGAAATGAAGACAAGGCTGGGGGATATTCAGAAGGTGGCCGACGCTTTAGGTCACAAGTCAATTCAATCGACAATTTGCTATCTGTCGTTCGATCATGAAGACGTGGATAATGCTATTTTGGGGATGGAGTTTTGATATGGATGTGAGTATTTGAATAACTGTAAAGTAATTGTAGTTAAGTAGGTACGCAAAAGTTTATTAATAATTTTATCGAGGCTTTTTAGGGCAGCAAAAACACACTATCTACCCGAAATAAAATGTTAAAAAATTTATGCGTATCTACCTAATACAAAATCAATCCCATTTAACAACCCCAGCGTCCAATCAGTATAATGCCTATTATTTTGTATTTTGTTGCTATCACTTAACGGGTAAATTATTTTCTGTTAAAAACTTTGACTGTGAAACCAAAGGCCCTTTTACTTGATGCTCAAGTTTTTTATAACGTATTTGATTTTAAGGGTAAATATAAATTTGAATGCTTAAAACAAAATAACATTAAAAATTAATGAGTTTCCTATTTGTAACGCTCCAAAATAAGATCGTCGCAAAGCTTGCCAAACATCAAAAACTTGAGCATCGAATTTTAATTAATTGTTTTTAACGTCAACAACTGCTCGTTTTTTTAACATAACGGAAAAAGGAAAGAATTAACGTTATTTTGACCCCAATCAATTATTTGCAACTGCTGCTTAGCTTGTCTTTCAACTTAACAGTGGAATTGGAGTAATAGCCAATTTCAATATCCTCCGTTGAGTATATTGAGGTTGGGATGCCAGCTGTGCGCATAACATTATTTATGCCTAAAGACCAGAAGTGGTGGCCCTTATGACGGGGGTTGTAGTTTACCGCCGTATTTCCAATGAGATAGCCTTTATATTTGAGACGAACTTTCATCACGCCTCGGCTGGCAGAAAGTTCAGCTGCTATGGACTGGCAAGGTTTAAGCTGGACGCTTACACCGGAAGTTGAACCTACAGTGATGTTTTTGGATTTTTGTCCACCTATTCCCCACGATTGACTATATGACATTGAAGTTTCTCCCTTAGCACCAGTGCCGAGAAATGAAACGCCGTACTCAAATTTTTGGCCTATTGTAAACGTGCCGCCCTTACTCCAATTAGATGATACCGTATTACTTACCGTATCTGATACAGATACGCTAAAGTCACCAGTTTGACTACTGTTATTCTCGAAATTCTGGGTTTTGACGATTATCGGATCCGATGTGAGGCTGATAATATTCGCATCCTGAACAACCATAACCATTTTCACTTGCGACCAGCTATACGTTTTATAGAGGTCACCCCATGGAGTGGGACTGTGAAGATATGCGTCGTTCGGTTTTTTACCGAAGTAGGCATTAACAGCATTCTTAAGCTGATTATCGCCGAGACCGAAAGTTGCCTTCTCTGCGTCCGTAATAATATGCTCTATAGAGCCTGTGGCGGTAACGCTTGAAGCTGCTCTATCTTGACCAGCAACGATACTGACAGTAATACCTGCAATACTTTGATGACTTGCAACACAACCAATAGTTAAGACTATTCCGGATAAAATAGTTTTTTTCATAATCATTTTTAACTTTTTAGGAAAAAATTACTTGGTGATACAAAAAAAGGTTAGGCTTTGGAGTTTTGCAAGAACCTCTAATTACTTAATTATCAAGCTTTTAATAAGTTCTTGATATTATTACTCAAAACGGCACCTCATCCACATCTTTGACCCGCGATCCCAAAATCTCACCAATACTCCTAAATTGAGATTTGTTACCCATTCGCGGCGAGACGCATCTTAAGCCCCGTTTCATTCCAATCTCTGGCGTATCGTGGTAATGCTTACACGATGTACGTTGCACCTCACCAGTTCTAACCATCTCATAAGTGAGTATATTCTGCTCATCGCAATAAGGGCACTCATTAGGCGCGTAAACCTGCCTATCAGCCGCCTTATTAGATGACCCCTTCACTTCCCTTGATGTTTGCTCAAGAGGCGTAAAATCACCCATGAGGTAATTGTCAACCACTTTTCTCAAAAAGGACACTGGCTTTTGAAGCGTGCCATTATCTAACTTTTTGGCCACAACATCAAGTACATTTTGACGCGCTTGATCATCAGGTAGTTTAGCCAAGGCCTTCATGACGATTTGGTTTTGATCTAAGGCTATTGGCCAATTCAAATTAGAAATATCTAAAACGACTGACTGACCGACTTTGGCATCGTTTTTGCTATTTACGCACAGAGAGTAGGTATTAGTCTGTCTGTCGTCTGTCCTTAAATGAGTTTCCTTGTCTATGTATTCCTTCTTATTGGGTATTCCTTTAGGTATCTCTGTGATACTAGGGGTAGTATCTTTCTGGCACTGGGGTAGTGTCTCTGTGATACTAGGGTAGTATCTCTGTGATACTAGGGGTACCTCTGAAATACTAGGGGGAGTAGGTAAATCTAAAATCGTATAGAGATTAGAAATATTTTCCTTACCCTTTGTATGTTCATTTTCAATAGTACGTTGTTCACATTTTATGAGCCCTAATTCAACCAGTTTTTTAATGGTGCGAATTACCGTAATTCGACTAACACCACACTTTTTTGCAATAGTCTCAAATGATGGATAACAAGTACCATTGTTATTAGCGTGTCTTACCAAGCATAAGTAAATAGCAATACCATTAGCTTTAAGCACTGAACCCCATGTATCAAAAATATCATCATGAGCCCAAAAAAAATGGGACTTACGAGAATCTTTAATTTGCATGTCGTCTCCTCAAATTTGGAGAGACATAACGCAGGTAAATGTGGTATAAATATCGCCCTACGTTTTTCTCTCAAATAATCGCTCCGATTTAAAGACCTGTTTGCTCACATTCCGCCAAGAACTACTGAGCAAACGGGCGGTTATTTGGCATACTTCAAAATAACGTAGCCTTTGTAAAGATTCTTTAATCTTTATTCCCCATTTTGTTCAAAACATTGCTAAAACCTTGGACAAAAGGGGGGCATTTTTAAAAAAACGATTGTGATCGTTTTAATCCTTCCAACATTTCCCGCCTTATTTTTTGAATAGCGAGTCGCTGTTCTTCTGACAATTCGTCAAATCCTAAAAATTCTTCTAGTGCAAATTCAACTTGTTTATTAAGCGAGCGTTTATTTCGTTTTGCTGAAGCTTGAAGCCTTTCTTTTAAATCCAGCTCTTTTGAATAATCAATAATAAGCCGACTTAAATTAGGCCTTTCTTTTCGATCTGCCATTATCGTTAATCATTTGGTTGTTGATTTTTTTAATAGGGGTTGTATAATACATGTTGTGCAGGTATATAACAAGCACAAATTTTAATATAAGTGGCGTGTTTAGTGTAAAAAACACTGACACGCCGCACCAAATACAACCTAACTGTAATAGGTGAACTATGGATATCAACACTCTACACCATAGCGGCCCCCATTTACCGGCCGCACTCCCCACTCTCACGATCCGAGTCGTCCCTTTGGTTGATCAAAGCGGTCATCGCCACTCAACGAAAAAGGGAGGTCAATAACTCAGTTCATAGCTGTGTACCCGCGTATTGACTGGCTATATGCCCATTGTATTCGACTCAGTACACAGCAGTGACTGGGGAAAAATGCTATGAACACGACTGCATCACTCCCTAATTCAGTTATTCAATTACCTGCTTTGACGATCAGTAAATGGCGATTACGCTTTCTCACTTTCATCGCAACCGGCCTTGTCGTGATGGGTATTCTTTGTAACATTATTTTTTATAGCGAATTTGGTCAAGGTTTCTCATCACTCGTTTATGCCATTATTGGTTTGTTACTTGATTTAAGCAAAATCGCTATCATTGGGCTATTTGTCATTTTCTTGGCCGACTTTGAAAAG
>JADGDW010000237.1 GCA_016744725.1 Candidatus Albibeggiatoa sp. nov. BB20
AGGTTTATCTGCGTGTACCGATATTAGGTAGTCAAAAATGAGGAGAAGCACAGGCATGTAGCTGATTAGCTTTCCTTTATTTCCAGATTGGACAACAAGCTTGTTGTCTTTGATTGTGTTGCCTTTGATTATGATAGTTAGCAATTTTATTGAGATCATAGTTATTTTTAACTCTTAATGTTGTTAATTTACAGCATCTATTCATGTATTTTCCTTTCTTAGCATTGAATTCTGGGTAAATAATCTAGAAACTAAATTATTTCTATAAGTATATCCTAGGACAAGAAGTAAAGTCAAGCCTTTTATTCTATATTTTCCCAAGTGTTTTTTTATGCCTTGTTGAATCTCGGACTGGCAGTCCTTACTTATTGATATATTTAAATTTGTTGCAAAATTAGGACTGCCAGTCCTTGGGTTCACCGCAATTTTAAAAATTATCTACCCTTGGATTCGCCACAATTTTTAAAATTATCCACCCTTCAACTCATGGTATATTTTAAATTTATCGTCCTTGGGAACACAAAAATCTCGACATGACCAACCAACCCCCACTCATTAGTGGACACTACTACCACATTTACAATCGCGGCAACAACCGAGAAAATCTGTTCATCGAAGAACGCAACTACCACTACTTTTTCAAACTCTACACCCACTACATCTACCCTATCGCAGACACCTACGCCTACTGCCTCATGCGTAACCACTTTCACCTACTCGTCCGCATGAAACCCCAACCACAAAATCACTATTCACAAGCCTTCTCCAACCTCTTTAGCACCTACACCAAAGCCATCAATAAACAATACCAACGCACAGGCAGCCTATTTGAAAAACCATTCAAACGCATACACGTAGACTCAGACCGCTACTTTATCACCCTCATCCGCTACATCCATCAAAACCCGCAAAAACACCATTTCACCACCGACTTTCGCACTTATCCCTACTCTTCCTATCAAACCATTTACCAACAAAAAAACAGCCGCATCCCACATAATCAAATCATAGACTGGTTTGGAAACCCCCAGTTATTTGCAACACTACACCAGCAATTTGATGATTTTAAAATTCAACATTTAATTGAAGATGATGCCTGACTCTTATTTTATAATTGGATACAGCATTTTTTATGGAAATTGCTATTCAAATAAATATTGACCTTTAAGAAAAGACAGCTTATCCTTTAAGAAAATTTTATTTAAAGGCTAAATGACAATGAATAATAAAGAAAGAGGTAAAAAAATTAGAGAGCAAATTCTTAGAGATGTGAGACATCACCCTACAGATTTAGCTAAGCATATAGCCAGTATTTTTTCAATTACACCTCAAGCTGTTAATAATCATATTAAACGTTTAGAAACTGAAGGTAAGCTTATTTCTAAAGGTAGAGGTAAGGGAAAAAGATATTTTTTAGGTGATTTACGTCAATATAAATCCATATTTCCTTTAGCAGACGGTTTTGCTGAAGATATTGTATGGCGCGATTATTATGCTTTTATATTTGAAGGACTACCCAATAATATTGTAGATATTTGTCATTATGGTTTTACCGAAATGGTCAATAATGCTATTGATCACTCAGAAAGCCATTCTGTTCTTATTGCAGTAGAGAGAAGTGTAGAGCAAGTAGTAATAGCAATTATTGATTTTGGAGAAGGTATTTTTAAGAAAATTCAGAGATTATGCAATTTAATGGATGAGAAACAAGCTTTATTAGAATTATCAAAAGGTAAGCTCACTACTGACCCAGAAAATCATACAGGAGAAGGCATTTTTTTCACTTCAAGAATGTTTGAGATATTTGCAATCGACTCAAAGGGTACTCATTTTAGCCATAGCAAACAAAGTGAATTTGACTATCTACAAGAATCTTCAATATCTAAAAATACAGATGATATTGGCACTATGGTTCTTATGATAATTAAAAGAGATTCCCAATGTAACCTACAAACTGTATTTGATGACTTTGCAGAACCTGATGAATATCAATTTAGCAAAACCATTATTCCTGTTCGTTTAGCCCAATATGACAATGAAAAACTCGTTTCTCGTTCTCAAGCAAAACGCCTACTTGCTAGTGTTGAAAAATTCCGCAAAGTTGTATTCGATTTTAAAGATGTGAATAGTATAGGGCAAGCTTTTGCCGATGAAATATTTAGGGTTTATGCCAACAAACATCCTGAAATTGAATTATTAACAACTAATATGACTGTGGATGTGGAAAAAATGGTAAAACGTGCTACTACGAAAAAAGATTAATTTTGTAACGTTAAGAACGTTTTTAACTCGTGTCACGTAGGAATGCAGTCAAGATGCGCCACATCATCAATTTACTTGACATGGCACGTTGTGAAGGTATTCCCACAAAATTTATAGGAACGAAACATCTCACCACTGACTTTCGCACTTATCCCTACTCCTCCTATCAAACCATCTACCAACAAAAAAACAGCCGCATCCCACATAATCAAATTATAGAATGGTTTGGAAACCCCCAATTATTTGCGACACTACACCAACAATTTGATGATTTTAAAATTCAACATTTAATTGAGGATGATTATGAATAGTAGACAGACTCAGAACTAGCCCTTATTTTTTGATATACTTAAATATTGTATAAGATTGGAAAATGTGCATCATGCAAACATTACAAATTCAATTGGATGAAGAAATTTTACAAAACTTACACGAACAAGCAAAACAGCAAGCAACCAGTGTGGAAAATGTAGTGCGAAATGCACTGGCAAACTACTTAAAAACACCAGAACAGAAAAATTACTCTTTCATTGGTATTGGACGCAGTGGAAAACCTAATCTCTCGACCCAAGTTGATGAAATTTTAGAAAAATAATGACAGCATTATTAGATACTGGATTTT
The DNA here is from genome assembly GCA_016744725.1 of Candidatus Albibeggiatoa sp. nov. BB20. GTDB lineage: Bacteria > Pseudomonadota > Gammaproteobacteria > Beggiatoales > Beggiatoaceae > Albibeggiatoa. The sequence goes on from JADGDW010000237.1 coordinate 2,885, forward strand.
TGTTGGCTGTACTTGATGCAGATGATGAATTGCATCCAACGTGCGTACAAACATTACAAGCCGAGCAATCTGTTTTATTACCAAAACCTGTGTTACCAGAACTGGCTTACATGGTATTACGAGAGTTAGGCTATCCTGTGCTGGTAAACTTTTTACAAGCAATACTACGTGGAGAACTCAAAGTAGAACACGTGACCCAAGCAGACTTACAACGTACAACAGAAATCTTACAACAATATGCTGATAGCAAAATTGATTTTGTAGACTGCACAATTGTTGCAATGGCAGAACGCTTAAATATCCAACGCATTTTAACCGTTGACCAGCGACATTTTAGATTATGTCGTCCACGTCATTGCAAATACTTTAGAACGCAGCTATCATTACTTTTTCAAACTCTACATTTACCCCATCGAAGATACCAACGCACAGGCAGCTTAGAAAAACCATTCAAACGCATACACGTAGACTCAGATCGCTACTTCATCACCCTCATTCGCTACATCCATCAAAACCCACAAAAACACCATTTCACCACCGACTTTTGCACTAATCCCTACTCCTCCTATCAAACCATCTACCAACAAAAAAACAGCCGCATCCCACATAATCAAATCATCACTGATGAGGAAAAATTCCAAATATATCGCTTACGTTATAGCGTTTATATAAATAAGCTTGGATATCAACAAAACTATGCTCTAACCGTAGTAAGATACCACCTCAGTACAAAGGCAATTCAATTCCTTCAAATAAAGCCTCACGTGCAGTTGGATTCGTTGCTTGCATCGCTAGATTCACTTGCTCATGATTGAGATGTGGAGCAAAAGCCTCTATAAAATCGTACATATATTCACGGATAAAAATATTACGGCATAAACCTATTTTCGTCGTATTTGATGCAAATAAATGACTGGCATCCAAAGCACATAAATCTTGATCGATCTGCGGGTCATAGGCCATTTTGGCAATAATTCCAATCCCCAAACCCAAACGAACATAAGTCTTAATCACATCGGCATCGGTCGCAGTAAATACCACATTGGGAATTAAGCCCGCCTGCTGAAACGCCTCATCTAATGTTGAACGCCCTGTAAAACCAAATACATAGGTTACAATGGGATAATTTGCCACTGCCTCTAAAGTCAAATTCTCCAATGCTTGCAACGGATGATTCTGTGGCACAACAAGGCAACGGTTCCAACGATAACAAGGCAACATTACCAAATCTTCAAATAATTCCATCGCCTCAGTTGCAATTGCAAAATCCACCTCACTTTTAGCTGCTTGTTCTGCAATTTGTAACGGTGTACCTTGGTGCATATGCAAAGTCACATTAGGATAACGATGAATAAAACTTGCAATCACAGGTGGCAAAGCATAACGGGCTTGAGTGTGCGTAGTGGCAATTGAAAGGCTGCCGCGCTGCGGATCGCTGTATTGTTGGGCGGTATGTTTAATATTGTTGCTTTCTTCTAAAACCCGCCCGATATAACGTAAAATCTCCACACCCGCAGGCGTAATGTGAGTCAACTGTTTACCACTACGCGCAAAAATCTGAATTTTTAACTCTTCTTCTAAGGCTCGAATTTGTCGACTCACACCCGGTTGAGAGGTGTACAAAGCTTCAGCCGCCGCCGATATATTTAAATTTTGCTGTGCGACTTCCCACACATAACGTAATTGTTGCAGTTTCATCGTTCTACCCCATTATCTTCTGGATACAGTTATACAACGATTTATCATTTTGTTGTTATACCTTTTAGTTATATTGATATACCATAAAATAATTTTATGATTACTTGTCCATCAATATTAATTGCTGCTGAAATTTAAATTAATTATATAAACATAGTCTTACTAATTCATGTGTCTTTCTAAACTGTGGATGCAATGATAAAAATAAATGGGAGACTCATGTATATAGATACATGATATAGTCAATTCTATCTTGAGTGTTAGGATTGGCAGTCCTAAAATAC
>JADGDW010000238.1 GCA_016744725.1 Candidatus Albibeggiatoa sp. nov. BB20
GGATTAGCCAGTGGCATTATTGAAATTAGTGCAGGTGCATATGCTGCAACCTTAAGCACTTTATCTGGCGAAGGCGTTGGCATGATTATAATTGATTTCATCCAATAAATTTATCTTCTATGATGTATCATTTAGTGGCAGGGAACGTTCTCTATCACCAAATGCAGCTAATGGGTGAAGCCAAATAAAATAAGTAAAAATAATAAGTTTAAAAATGTTTTTCAATCTATCAGAGCTACTTTTGATAATCATCCATTAAGCTGGATAATTATGGGGGGCTGAGTAGTTACGATTTATACTTAATTGAGCTTATATTGCCGATTCTGGTTTATAACGCACTCCAACAAAATCTTCAATGGTAGCCATGGTAGTATAGGCATTTTAGAGCGCGATAGCACAAATCTAAAATCTATCAATATCATCAGTTTCTTGTGCTGGATGAGAAGACAAGAAAAATTAAAAATATCATTATAATGATTTGGCATAGCAGTAGTGACATGATGCTGAAATTTTATACATATAAAGCAAATTAATCAAAGAGATATGAAAGATGTCTTTAAGTCCTAATCAGCTTTTAGCCGTTGCAATTGAAACGACAATCAATCAGGCAATACGCCTTAATCCTGCGCACCAAGAAACACTACAGCGTTTGCAAGGTAAAATTGTACGGATTGAAGTGACAGGCTTATTTTTACAATTCAATCTTGTGGCGGAAAATGATGGCTTCATCATCATGAGCGAATATGATGGTCAAGTTGATGCGGTGATTTCGGGCGCACCTTTTAGCTTGTTAAATCTTAGCCTTCAATCCGAACCGAATTTGGCCAATCATCCTGATATTAAATTGGAAGGTGATATACGCTTGGTGCAGCAATTAACTCAGTTGATTAAACAGCTACCTATTGATTGGGAAGAATATATTGCGCAAATTGTTGGCGATATTCCAGCCCATCAACTCGGCAATACAATGCGTCAATGTGATCGCTATGCCAAAGAACGTATTTTTAGTTATGAAGCCAATATAAGTGAATATTTACAAGAAGAATTAAAATACTTACCTGCTCCAGCCGAAGTCGAACATTTCTTAAATACTATCGATCAACTGCGTGATGATACTGAACGTTTAGCATTGCGCGTCCAAAAACTACAACGAGTTATTGCCTAAACATGCTGCGTTATTTTCACCGTTTTCTGCATTTATTAACTATTTATCGTGTCATTGTACGCTATGGCCTAGATGAGATGGCGTTTACAACCGATATTTTGCGCCCATTGCGCTTATTGACTTATTTATCTCCGGGCTATTGGCTGCGACCTAAACATCTGAGTCGTGGTGCAAGACTGCGCTTAGCATTGGAAGAATTGGGGCCTATTTTTATTAAATTTGGTCAAATCCTCTCGACGCGACGTGATTTATTAGATGATGATATTTCAACTGAGCTAGCTAAATTACAGGATAGAGTCACGCCATTTGATGGTGAATTAGCCAGAAAAATGATTGAGCAAGGCTATGGTCATCCTTTAGAACAAATTTTTTCTGAATTCCAAACTGAACCTATGGCCTCTGCTTCAATTGCTCAAGTTCATGCTGCACGTTTACATGATGGGCGTGAAGTGATTATCAAAGTGATTCGGCCTCGGATCGCCAAGCGAATTAAAAAAGATGTGGAGTTATTATATTTTGTGGCTGAATTAGCTCATAAATATTGGTCAGAAGGCAAGCGTTTACGTCCGTTAGAAGTGGTGGCAGAATTTGAAAAAAATCTACATGACGAACTGGATTTAATGAAAGAGGCGGCTAACTCCACCTTGTTAAGACGCAATTTTACAGGCTCGGAATTACTTTATGTACCAGAAATTGAATGGGATTATACCTTGCCTAATGTCATGGTGGCAGAACGTATCAGTGGTGTACCGATTAACAATGTGGATGAATTAAAACGCCAACAAATCAATTTAAAATATCTTGCTGAAGCGGGGGTGGAAATCTTCTTTACTCAAGTATTTAGGGATAACTTCTTTCACGCTGACATGCACCCTGGTAATATTTTTGTAGATACTCATGATCCTGAGAAACCATCCTATATTGCAGTGGATTTCGGCATCATGGGCACGTTGAGTACGGAAGATCAGCATTATTTAGCAGAAAATTTTCTGGCTTTTTTCCATCGAGATTATCGACGGGTTGCTGAATTACATATACGCTCTGAATGGGTGCCAGCGGATACTCGAATTGAGGAATTTGAAGGCGCAATTCGCAGTGTATGTGAGCCAATTTTTGACCGTCCATTAAAAGATATTTCATTTGGCTTGGTATTGTTACGTTTATTTCAAACTGCCCGACGTTTTAATATGGAAGTACAACCACAATTAGTTTTGTTACAAAAAACCTTGCTCAATATTGAAGGTGTTGGCCGTCAGTTATATCCTGATTTAGATTTATGGCAAACCGCTAAACCGTTTTTAGAACGTTGGATGGATGAACGTGTGGGTTTGCGTGCCCTGATTAATGGTATTAAAACCCAAATTCCATTATGGGCAGAAAAAATGCCTGATTTACCTGTTTTAATTCATGAAAATTTAACCCAACGTCAATCCGAACGCAAACAGTTACAAAAGCTTACCACTGAGTTGCAATTAATGCGAACCGAAATGCAACAACGGCAAAAACAGCAGCGTTCACTGATATTTGGTAGCGTATTGATTTTGAGCAGCAGTATTTTGTTTGGGCTGCAAATTGAAAGTATCAGCTGGAATATGCCATTGATTGCGGGTTTACTTGCGATTTTAGGCATTATACTAATTTTATGGGATTGGATTCGGCTTTGAGAAACATAGATCATATCTTAAGGATGGGTGATTCCAAATAATGATAATGGCGTGGATTGAAACACTAGGATTGCCTATTTTGTAAATTTTCAGATCGTTTTTTACTAACCTTGAGTAAATCACTATGTCTCAATCTCATGCGCTCTATTTATCACCTTGGATGTATTTTCAAGAGTCTGTTGAGATTGAAAAAAAGCGGTGTGACACTTATCAGCAGGACACAGCAAGCCAGAAAAATGATAATGAATCGCATAAAATTCTATGTCGCTATTGCAAACACCCAATTACAAACCATCAGCATAAAATAGAAATACAAGGCAAACATCAGCATTATTTGACCAATCCAGATGATATTCATTTTGAAGTAGGTTGTTTTAGTCAAGCCCAAGGTTGTGCCACATCAGGGCAACCAACTTTAGAACATACCTGGTTTCATCAGTATTACTGGTCTTATGCTTTGTGTCAGCATTGTCATACGCATTTAGGTTGGTACTATCGAAATGGCTCGCATCGTTTTTATGGTTTGATGCTCAATGCGCTACTTGATGAGTAGAATTATTTTTAAAATGTTTGTATGGATACAGTTTTTATTGGGAGAATCATCAAATGATATTACTAAATGGCTTTGGCTTTTCACAGCCTTGTTTTGTGGGAATGTTGTCATGACGTGGTACGTCGAGTAAATTCATGACGTAAGTCGGATAAGCAATAGTATTATCCGTTATATTGGAAAATTATGACTAAATTATTGGGGGCTATTTTGGGTGGATGAGGCTACGCTTATCGACTCTATACGAGCTGCTTGGCACTCCATTTTTTATGCCTATTTTATTTTCTTCAAGCATGTTTCACTATCCCTAATTAAAGAGTATGACCTATATGATTTTCCTGTCATTAACAATTTGACACTAAGCGGAATTATAGTAAGATGCCGCTCTCACTAAAAGGGAGTGAACAATGGAATTAAATTTAATTTTTCAACAGATTAAAGAGATGCAGGCCAGAGTTGAAGCACTCAGGGGGTATCTTTGACTATGAAACCAAGTCAGAGCGATTAATTGAAGTCAATTGTGAATTAGAGCAGCCTAATGTATGGAATGAGCCCGAGCGTGCTCAGGCATTGGGACAAGAACGTTCAAGTTTAGAAAAAGTGGTCGCTACAATTGATACCTTGGTGACAGCATTGGCTGAAAGCCATGAATTACTTGAAATTGCTCAGCAAGAACAAGATGAAGAGACTGTTGAAGAAGTCACACAAGATTTAGCCAGCTTAGAAGCACAGTTGCATGAATTAGAATTTAGACGCATGTTTTCAGGTGAAATGGATTCAAGTCATGCGTTTTTAGATATTCAATCAGGCTCTGGTGGGACAGAAGCACAAGATTGGGCTGATATGTTATTGCGAATGTATTTGCGTTGGACAGAACAGCATCAGTTTGAAACTGAGATTATTGAATTATCACCAGGGGAGGTTGCAGGGATCAAAAGTGCGACCATCAGTGTTAAAGGTGAATATGCGTTTGGATGGTTGCGGACGGAAACTGGGGTACATCGCTTAGTACGTAAATCACCATTTGACTCAGGCAATCGCCGTCATACTTCATTTGCAGCGGTATTTGTTGCGCCTGAAATTGATGACAGTATTGAAGTTGACATTAATCCAGCGGATTTACGGATTGATGTATATCGTGCCAGTGGTGCAGGTGGTCAGCATGTAAATAGAACTGAGTCCGCAGTACGGATCACTCACTTGCCTACCAATATTGTGGTGCAATGTCAAAATGACCGTTCACAGCATAAAAATAAAGCCACAGCAATGAAGCAGTTACAATCTAAATTGTACGAGCTAGAAATTCAGAAACGTAATGCCGACCAAAAAACCGTTGAAGAAAATAAATCTGATATAGGTTGGGGCAGTCAAATTCGCTCTTATGTACTTGACCAATCAAGAATTAAAGATTTACGCACTAGCGTTGAAAATACCAATACGCAAGCTGTACTCGATGGTGATTTAGATGCTTTTATCG
>JADGDW010000239.1 GCA_016744725.1 Candidatus Albibeggiatoa sp. nov. BB20
GTATTCCATCTCTCATATTATAAGCCATTCTTGAGTTTAGGGAGATAAATCTGTTCGCCTGAAAGGCGAAGGTTTTAACCTTATACATGGAAATAAAATCAATAGTTTAAGAGTAAAAAATAACTAAATTTGAGAGTTCTTTTACGGCCTCAACGTCTGAGAACGAAACAACCTTAATTTATGGCAATTAGGATATAGTCAATTTCGGTTTATGTGTTAGGACTGGCAGTCCTTTTACACTTTAAATATCAATCAGTTTCAAAATCGAGGACTGCCAGTCCTGTATCACTTTAGAATAAAATGACTATAGTGCTGTAATTTTTACCTTTCTACATGACTGCTTTTTATCGTGAAACAACGCTATTGTAATGGGCTTAAGAGTAAGTTCAAAATCAAAAAATAAGGCGCATTATGCAATTTAGGGAATACTTATTTTAAACGCTTGTGAATACCTATATTGATATGTCATCATTCGCTATCACTGTTGCTTTTAACCAGATAGTTACCTTAATGATTTCTCAAAAAATTCAAAATCAAGTCAATGAATTACGTCAAACACTCCATCAACATAATCATGATTATTACGTTTTAGATAATCCTCATATCCCAGATATTGAATATGATAAGTTGTTGCGCACATTACAAGATTTAGAAAACCAATATCCAGAACTAATCACACCCGATTCACCTACGCAGCGAGTGGGAGCTGAACCGCTAAGCACATTTGCATCCGTGCAACATATCGTACCCATGCTATCGCTGGGGAATGCGTTTAATGAGGATGAAGTCGGGGATTTTGACCAACGGGTTTGTGAGCGGCTCAAAGTGGCTCATGTCGAATATGTGGCTGAGCCTAAATTAGATGGCTTAGCGATTAGTTTGCGTTATGAACAAGGGGTGTTGGTACAAGCGGCGACCCGTGGTGATGGGCATCAAGGCGAGAATGTGACGCAAAATGTAAAGACGATTAAAGCCATTCCATTACGTTTACAAGGTTCTGACTATCCACCTGTGCTAGAAGTCCGTGGCGAAGTATTCATGACTAAATTGGGTTTTCAAAAGCTCAATCAGCAACAACGGGCTAATAATGACAAAATATTTGCCAATCCTCGTAATGCTGCTGCGGGTAGTTTACGCCAGTTAGATTCCCGCAGCACAGCCACTCGTCCATTAAGTTTTTATGCTTATGCAGTGGGTGTTGTGGAGCAAACGGATCTACCCACCCAGCATTATGATATGTTGCAGCAATTAAAAACATGGGGCTTTCCTGTCTCAACATGGGTCAAAGTCGTTAACGAGGTGCAAGGCTGTTTAGATTATTATCAGCAAATATTGCAACAACGTGATGATTTAGATTTTGATATTGACGGCGTAGTTTATAAAGTCAATGACTTAGCCGCACAAGAAACGCTTGGTTTTGTATCACGCGCTCCACGTTGGGCAGTTGCACATAAATTACCTGCACAAGAGGCTTTAACCCAAGTTTTAGCCATTGAAGTTCAAGTCGGACGTACGGGGGCGTTGACCCCTGTTGCACGTTTAGAGCCTGTGACTGTGGGCGGTGTGGTGGTTACTAATGCTACGTTGCATAATCTTGATGAAATTAGACGCAAAGATGTGAGAGTCGGCGATACAGTGATTGTACATCGTGCGGGTGATGTGATTCCAGAAGTGGTACGGGTGCAATTAGATCAACGTCCAGCCGATACGCAATTATTTGAAATGCCTGAGGCTTGCCCCGTATGCGATTCTAAAGCACTACGGATTGAAGGCGAATCTGTCATTCGTTGTAGTGGTGGTTTATTTTGCGCAGCGCAACGTAAACAGGCGTTAGAACATTTTGCTTCACGACGGGCTATGGATATTGATGGTTTAGGCTCAAAAATTATTGAACAAGTGGTTGATAAAGCTTTAGTTAACAGTTTGGCCGATATTTATACTGTGTCTCATGCTCAATGGGCAGGTTTGGAGCGTATGGGTGATAAATCCGCCGATAATTTAATCAATGCTTTACAGAAAAGTAAGGATACCAGCTTAGCCCGATTTTTATATGCTTTAGGTATTCGTGAAGTGGGAGAAACCACTGCCCGACTTTTAGCCCAGCATTTTGGACAGTTAGATAAATTGATGCAAGCAGGTTCTGCACAATTGGAAGTCATTGATGGCATCGGAACTGTGGTTGCAAAGAACATTTATACGTTTTTCCGTGAACCGCATAATATTGAAATTATTGAGCAATTTAAGGCTTGTGGAGTGCAATGGCCAGAGCATGAAGTGCAACAAGAGCAAGTTGAACAGTTACCTTTGCAAGGCAAAACCATTGTTTTAACAGGCACATTACACAATCTGAGCCGTGACGATGCTAAACAGCGTTTACAGGCATTAGGTGCAAAAGTCAGTGGCAGTGTGTCAAAGAAAACCCATTTGCTGATTGCAGGTGAGAAAGCGGGTAGTAAGTTGGATAAGGCTCAACAATTGGGAATTGAGGTTTTAGATGAAGTACAGTTTATAAAGTTTTTAGAGGATTTTTAAAGGGATTGGAATAACAAAGAATTAGGCTTGTTTTAGACATTTATTACAGTCGTAATTAAATGCTTTTGATGGTCATTTGGAATGGTGTTGTAAATAAAAATAAGACAGTTTACTTGAAAAATATAGGTTTATCTACTTAAATTAAGGGCATTGTGTCCGCTGATGAGCAGTGGATGTCACCTATTTAAGAGTATTAAATTATGCAATTCCATTCTGTTTTTAGCCAATTGAGCACGAGGCTCGGTTGGTATGTAGGCTGTTTATGGCCTTTTACACGTGATGTAAAAACAAGGCTGATTCGGCTTTTATCATTATGTTTAAGCTGTCTATACCTCAGTGCAACAATGACCGCTTATGCGATTCCGTTTACTGATGATGACTGTTATGTTATAGATTATTTGCCTGATGTTATCAATTGTGTGTGTACCGCTGCAAGAGATATTGAAGGTACTACTGATTATAACAAGTATGTTCAAGTGATGTTGTCTACAGAATCAAAAAGCACTAAAGCATGGTATCGTGCCGAAGGTAGATCAGTTTTTGACTATGGGGCTTATGTTTTTTGGGATGATGGTGACGGCGAACCATACTATGAAAAGACAGTTTCTTTAGATTCTGACTATAGTATCCCTATGTACAATGAAGATGGTGCTTATATTCGATTCAATTACGCAATCTACGTCAATGGTCTCAGAAAAAATGCCGCATACTATTTTCAAAATCCTAGTGAAGATGATGACTATTTTCGATGCTCAACAAATAACGATGGTTTATTTAAAGAGGTCACAACAGGTTATTCTATTTCTGACATCAAAGCCTTGCGTAAGCCTGCGTCAAATGGAAGCACATCCCAGCCAATAGAGCCTTCTGGACATCAGCTTTCTGTTGCAAGTTTGCAAACCCACATTCGCAGCATACCCAGTGGTATTGATTGTAAATACGGTGAAGGTAGTTGTTTCCATATTTTTGACCAAGCTGAAGAGGTTCAATTAGAAGTCGTCAGTATTAATAATGATCTTGAACTCACACAAGGAGAATATGATCTGGTTTGGGAAGGCAGTGCGGGTTGTGATAAACAACAATTATTGATGAATACGCATCGAAATTGCTTAGTTAGAATCTATGGTAAATACGACATTCCTGAAATAGTGGAGCTACAAAATCAATTGGAATTTTTGAATTTCAGTGGGCATGATTTATTGCTTGGTGGTGCGAAAGATTTGATTTTAGGTTTTATTCTCGAAGGAGAAGGCAGTACCGATGTCACACTTCACGCGGATATTTTGGACGCAGGCGTATTTCCTAAGCTGAGATTAAACCAACTTTTAAAGGATGCTGAAGGCAATTACTATGGTTATCCTCTTACTCAACAGCAACATCTCGAAAGCTTCACGCTCAATCAAACAGTGCCAGCAGGTATCTATACCTTGCAAATGTCTTCTGAACAAGTATTGGGTCGTGGTTTAGCAGGTATTAGCTTACAAAATAATACACTCAATTTAACCAATCTCAGTGTACGCGGCTATTTACAAGATCAGCTCGTACTCAATTTTATTGTAAATGGTGCTGGCACTCAGCGAGTTCAAATTTTCACTGATATTATTCGGGGAGATGTTGAAACTCAACTGACTTTATTGAATCTTGCTACAGGTGAAACAATTGAGCAAGCTGATAGCATTGAAGTCAAAGCAGGTGTTTATGCTGCCATTTTATCGGTTATTTCAGGGAAAGGCATTGGTATTATTGGTGTTAATTTGTTGAAATAAGTGAAGCTATAAACGGTAAGCCTAGCTGATGATGTAGAACGTTAGGCTTACTCATTTTTACATTTTAGTTTTATAGTCAATTTCGTTTTGGGTATTAGGACTGGCAGTCCTATAAAACTTTAAATATCAATTACTTTTAAAACCAAGGACTGCCAGTCTTGTATCATCTTAGAATAAAACGACTATATCACAAATTTGTTGAACGGCAATCACAATCAAGCCTATCGAACATTATTAAAATATCTTCACGAACAAAATTTCCCTACGTAGAGCCAAAACCCCCAAGCTGAAAAATATTGGTTACCTCATTCCCGCAAGGCCTTGTGGGAATGCCTTCACGACGTGTCACGTCGAGTAGATTCATGACGCAACCCATTGTTGATTTTTTAAATATCCTCTAGAAACTTGAATAACCCTTTTTAATAACTCAAGTTACGCAAAGAATCCCAAATTAAAATAAGATAAGTAAGTATGAAGCAAGAAGAATTAAACATATACACAGATTATTTAAGCGCAAGCTTTGGTCAAGCAACAGCGACAGAGTTGTCAAATATG
>JADGDW010000052.1 GCA_016744725.1 Candidatus Albibeggiatoa sp. nov. BB20
AGTCCTATATCACTTTAAAATAAAACGACTATACAAAGGGTTGCGAGTTTTCAAACAACTGGTAATCCTATCATCTAGTATCTTTATTATCTAATAGTTTAGATATCTTTGTCAGTTTCAGTAAATAGTACTTTTGTTTTAAAATGATATTGTTAACTGATAAAAACAGACAACGCTTTGATTGATATGACCACGAAAAATCAATTAACCCCAACCTTCAATATAGAATTGCCCCATGCCTTCCATGCAACGATTTATTCTTTTGTTTTTCTTTACAATTCAATTTGCCATAGCAGACACAACATTGCCCCTGGATTATCAAGTTGAAACCCAGTTAATTGAACAAAAACAAGCCTTGCTTGAAGATGAAAAATATAGTTTGATTGCGGTTGATAAAGCACTAACCCAAGCCCAAGCTGACTTCTCACAGCAAAAACAAATGTTACCTGAGCTTGAAATTACTGAAGCATCTATTGCAAGCATTGAGTTAGAACAAGAACGTTTACAAATTGAACTGGAAAATTTACAACTCAAATCCGAAACCAGAAAATCCCAAGTTTTAGAAAATAAACGGTACTTAGATACATTTTTGTCACAAATTAGTCTTACTTTGCCAGAACTTGAAAAAATACAGCTTGAAAAAAATATTGCTTTACAGAAACAACAAATGACCGTAGACAGATCATTATCTGAATTTCTCATCGCTCGCTTGATTATCACTGAGAAATTATTAAATGTAGTCACAGAATGGACTGAAACCTTACGCAACACTTATTTATTACGTGACAAATTAGATAAAAAAGCCAAAGCCAAACTCAAACAACAGCATTATTTAGAGCAAGCGGTTAATTTAAAGAAAAAATTACTCAGCGTAAAACCAACGGCCAAAATATTATTAGAAATCCAAATTTTAAATAATGAGGAATTAGCGGGGGAAGTATTAAATAATCTAAAAATCGACCAAATTAAACAACAACTTCAATTCTGGCAGCAAGAAATTACAACGCATAAAATCAGTCAAATACCTATTTTACAGGCTGAAAAATTATTAAGTGAGCGAATGAAACAACTTAATGAATCTAAACAGCATATTGAAGTTTTAGCTCAACTAATAGATAACAAATTAAATTTAAATAAACGAACGCAACAAAACTTAAGTAAACGAAGTGAGGCATGGACAGGGGAACTTAAGAAAAATTACAAAAAAGCTGATGATATTTTAAAGAGTATATATCAACGCCTTAATCAACAATTAGATGCTATAAGTATTTTGAAATTGGAAGCCAATACCCTTAATCAAGTGTTTACTGCTAATTATAAATCCGTATTACATCAAAAACTGATCCAACGCCGTCATTTTTTACAAACCACGAAAACCTTTAATGAACTGACGCTAGCGATTAGCCAATTTCCTGCTTTATTCTTGCATAGTTTGAATACGTTGAAAAATGAAGTCTATGTCGCTTTGGTTAAGTTACCATTTTCCCAGATTTTATTATTAGTATTTTGTTTGCAAATCTGGGTTTTAGCTCTGTTAAAACTAAAAATGCTGCTAACTGAAATTTCTGAATATTTAACTAAATTGCTGGTTGTGACTTTTATTGCTAATTTGGGTTTGGTTTTAGTGAATTTACTTAAGCGTAATTTAGTCTCCATTGCAGTGATTGGTAGTTTTAGCATTAGCTTGTATTTCATGCAATTACCAGAACAAATTCACTATTTTGTATTGGCTCTGATGCTGATTTTATTAGGGGCTCAATTATCAGTACACTTGGCTTTTTTACTTTTTTCCCCCTATTTTGGGGTTTTGCCGCGCTATCAGCAAGTTTATATACAAATTACTTGGATTGCTAGAATTTTGGCTTTAGCCGCATTAGTCACCACTTTGGCGCATCGTTGGCAAATTTCGCCATTAGCATTAGAAATCATTGATACAGGGTTTATGTTGTTGCTTTCTATCGCAATTATTCCCGCCATGAATATGCGTTATTTCTTGTTGTATCTGCTTGGACAATCCAATATTCAATATTATTGGTTGTTTGCAATTCGCATTATTACGCTACTTGTTCCACTATTGTTTTTAAGTGTCGCGCTACTGGGTATCATTGGCTATATTAATTTGGGCTGGATTATCGCCCAACAGGCATATTGGCTGATTTTTGTTTTAGTTTTGTGGTTGATTGTGCAAGGTTTATTACGAGATTTGATTTATATTTTGAAAAACTTTGTGATGCAACGCAGTCAATACGGTTTATTGTGGACACAAGATATTATTCCTCTTGGTCATAATTTATTAAATATTGGGCTTTTTATCTGTTCTTTTATGTTGCTGTCATGGTTAAATAATTGGCAAGATGATTTAGCATTTACGGGAGTGCGCCAACTCTTATTTGATGAAAAAATGATCCAAATTGGCCGCACTCACATGAGCTTTTCTTCAATCGTGTTTTCTGTACTTGGATTATGGGGTATTTTTTGGTTTGGAAGTTGGACACAACGTATTACTTATCGGTGGATTTATGCCAATATCCGAGATTTAGGCATCCGTAATAGTTTATCGGTTTTTACCCAGTATTTTATAGTTTTAATCGGTTTATTAGTGATTTTGCAAGTTTTAGGAATTGATTTAACCACTATGGCCGTATTTGCTGGGGCTTTAGGGGTTGGGATTGGTTTTGGTTTACAAAATATTGCGAATAACTTTATCAGTGGTATTTTACTGTTAATTGAACGGCCGTTGAAAACAGGAGATTTCGTCAATATTGGCGGTGTGCATGAAGGCGAAGTCACCCGAATTGGGATTCGTTCACTCACGGTTCAAGCATGGAATTATCAAGAGGTTGTTGTACCTAATGCGGAAATTATTTCCAACGCCTTTACCAACTGGACATTAACCAATACCATCATGCGAACCACTTTGAAATTTAGAGTGAGTTATGATTGTGATCCACATTTTGTACGTAACTTATTATTAGAGAAAGTGAGCGAAATCCCTGAAATTTTACAAGACCCAGAACCTATGGTGAATTTATGGGAGTTTTCTGAATATGCTATTATTTTTAGAGTTGACTATTATATTGATCTTAAAGAAAGTGGTACGTTTGGAGTGCGCACTAAAGTCAATTTCTTAGTATGGGATGAATTGCAAAAAGCGGGCATTAAAATGCCTTATCCTCAGCATGATGTTCTTGTGAAACAAGGGTCAGATTGTCAGGGGCAATTAGCGGATGATTTTGTGCCTGAGCCAGATGTGAGTGATAGCAGTTTGTTGAGTGGATGATCTGTTTTAGATGGTGGCAAATAATCTATAGTCAATTTTGTTTTTGGGATTAGGACTGGCAGTCCTATAAAATTTTAAATATCAATTACTTTTAAAACCAAGGACTGCCAGTCCTGTATCATCTTAGAGTAAAATGACTATATGCGGGTTATTGCCACCATGAAAAAGACTAATCAATAATGTTTGCTGCCCGTAATGTGGCTAACATTTCTCGCAGATTATCATAATCCGATTCTTGCGCCATATCAAAGCCTGTAATGCTACTTTTAATCTGAGTCAAAACAGGTAAATGCTCAGGTAAAGTCAAATCTAAAAAGGCTTGTTTGATTTTATTTTGCATATTTTGATCTAAGCCAGATCGCATTACAAAGACATGTTCAGAAATATATGGTGTCCATTCCATTACACGTAAATTATTTTTAGTATATTTAGTGGCGACCCGGGAATTGACTGCACCTGCATCATATTGTCCTAATAATACGCTTAATGCGACACTTTCATGATTACCTAAAAAACTGTAGTCAGCTAAGTCACTGTCTTTTACACCCGCTTTGAGTAGCATGTAATGCGGCACAATATGACTCATGGTCGATTTTGGATCACCAAATGCAAAGGTTTTGTCTTTTAAATCTGCTAAGCTTTGGATTGGACTGTTATTTTTAACCAAAATTCCGCCACGGTACTTACTTTCTCCATTGACTTCAATCCGACCTAGCAATATTTTTGAGCCATATTGTTCAAGTAGGTTAATGTAAGAAACAGGGCCTAAATAAGCAATATCTAAAAAGTCTTTTCCAGTCAATTCAATATGTTCTGAATAATCATGTGACACGGAAATTTCAACGGGTTTATTCAATACATGACTTAAATAATTTGCTAATGGATCAAAACGTTGCAACACTTCCGAAATGTTTAAATAAGGATAAACACCTAACACCAAGGTTTCGGCATAAACCAATGGTTGACTCAATAATAAAATAAACAGTAGCAATGAACGCCACATAATACCCCCCAGTATTGTTTTCAGATTTAAAATAAAAGTTATCTAGCATGGCCTTGTATATGTGCATGGCACAAAGCAACTGCTAAAGCATCGGCGGCATCTGTCAAAGGAATGGTAGGTAAATTGAGTAAAATTTTAACCATGTGTTGTACTTGCTGCTTTTCAGCATGACCTTGTCCAACCACGGCTTGTTTTATTTGATTAGGCGCATACTCATGCACGTTGAGAGAATGCTGAGTTCCAGCGACAATGGCCGCCCCTCTGGCTTGTCCTAATTTTAGTGCAGAATCTGCATTGCGCGACATAAACACTTGTTCGATTGCCATGTGTTCTGGCTGATACTGGCTGATTAACTCACTGACTCCTGTATAGATTTCTTGCAAGCGTCCCGGTAAATCAGATTGTTGCATCTTGATGCAGCCACAAGTAATAAATTTAGTTTGACGTTTAGAGATTTCTATTACACCAAATCCCGTAATTCTTGACCCTGGGTCTATCCCTAAAATGCGTAAACTCACAACCATCTCTGCCAATCATGAAAGTGTAAAATTATAACATTTCACTCATGATTATATTGAAATAACTATTTATCCACTTATTTTGCAATAACAAGCCTAAATCAGTACAAAAACTAGGTCATATCAAGATTTTTCGGTTCACTTCAATACTATTTCTGCAAATCTATTTAAACTAATATATTGCCTAGTCAGCTCATTACAATAGCTCAAAATATCATTTTTAGCGGTTTAGTTTAAGAAAGTAATGATTTGCTGGATTAGATTATGTTAAAAATGTGTAAAATCAACGCAGATTGTCAAAATAAAGCATGAGAACCACAAACCCTTAATTTGCAGTTCTAAAATCTGAATCTGACATTTTTTATAATAGTTCTGCAATCAGTTTGTCGTATGCTTTATACTTGTAATCTGCCATCGATTAACTGTAAGGTTTTATCCATTTTACTGGCTAATTGAGGGTCATGAGTGACTAATATTAAGCTAGTACCAACAGCTTGATTGAGCTCCAACATTTCCTCATACACTTTGTGTGCGGTGCGTTGATCTAAATTGCCCGTCGGTTCATCTGCTAATAAGCAAGTGGGCTTCGTCACTAATGCTCTTGCAATCGCTGCCCGTTGCCGTTCACCGCCTGAAAGCTCGCTGGGTTTGTGTTTTAAACGTTGACCTAAACCAACCCGTTCTAATATATCCGCCGCTTGTTGTTCTGCATCTTTGATACTATCGCCACGAATCAATAATGGCATACATACATTTTCTAAGGCGGTAAATTCTGCTAGTAAATGATGAAATTGATATACAAAACCCAAATGCTGATTGCGCCATAAACCTCGTCTTGCTGCACTCAGTTGGTTAATTTGTTGTCCTGCAACCCAAATATCGCCCTGAGTTGGCGTATCTAAACCACCTAACAAATGTAATAAGGTACTTTTACCAGAACCAGAATTGCCCACAATCGCGACTTGCTCACCATTACACACCAGCAAATCAATGCCGTGCAATACTTCAACCGATAAATCGCCATCATGAAAAGTCTTGTGTAACTGCTGACATGCCAAGGCAATATTACTCATAGCGCAATGCCTCCGCAGGTTGCGTTGTAGACGCTCGCCATGCTGGATAAACAGTGGCAAAAAAACTGATAATTAAAGAAGTTGAAGCAATTTTATATACATCACCCCAATGCAGGTCTGAAGGCAGATCACTGATATAATAAACGTCAGACGGTAAGAATTGCATATTAAACACCCGTTCAATTGCGGGCACAATGGTCTCCACATTCAGAGCTAAGCCAATCCCTCCAACTAATCCCAGCAATGTACCAAATACTCCGATAAATGTACCTTGCACCATAAACGTCAACATAATGCTTTTGGGAGTCATACCCAAAGTACGCAAAATGGCAATATCGGCTTGTTTATCTGTCACCACCATAATTAACGTTGAAACAATATTAAATGCAGCCACAGCAACAATAAGCGTCAGAATGACAAACATAACGCGTTTTTCCATTGCAATCGCTTTAAAGAAGTTAGCATGACGATATGTCCAATCGCGGCTGATATATCCCAAGGGTAATTTGCTTTGCAACTGTTTTGAGAAGTGAATAGCTTGATCCATACTGGTCAGTTTCAAGTTCAAACCATGTACGTTACCTATTGGTAATCGTAGTAATTTTGCAGCATCTTCAATGTTTAACAATACATAACCGCTGTCGTATTCATGCATCCCAATTTTAAAAATACCTTTGACTGTCATGCGTTTCATACGCGGAAACACCCCAATTGGAGTCACTGAAGTTTGTGGCACAACCACGGTAATTTTATCACCAACTTCAGCTCTCAGTGAATAAGCCAACTCATGCCCAATAATGACACCAAACTCACCTGCTTTAAGCTCATGAATACTGCCTTTTTGCATTTTTTGTTCAACTTGGGAAACTGATGTTTCTAATGCGGGATCAATACCATGCAAAATTGTGCCATATACATTTTGACTATGGGTTATCATTGCCTGCCCTTCAATGGTGGGGGCTGCACCTATGACTTCAGGATATTGTTTAAGTTGAGTCAGTTGCTGCTGCCAATCTGCAATGCTGTCTTGATAAAATGTGCCCACAGTAACATGGGCTGACATGCCGAGCATCCGTCCACGTAATTCTTTTTCAAATCCATTCATCACTGAAATCACCGTAATCAGCGCAGTTACGCCTAAGGCAATGCCTAAAATAGAAGTTAGCGAAATAAAGGATATAAAGTGATTACGGCGCTTTGCGCGGGTATAACGCAAACCAATGAAAAACGGCAGAGGTTTATACATAAATGGGCAACTTTTCTTGAGAATTCAGCATATTTGGCGATATTGTAAAATAATGAGTCGTTTATTTATAGTTTAAAACGGACAAGGACGTTAGTTTATTTCACCAACAATTTTGACTTCATATACAAGTTGAATGCCTGTATTATCGAAAACAGTTTGTTGCACAAAATTGATTAAACTTTCAATATCTTGTGCGCTGGCATTATCTTGATTAATAATAAAGTTTGCATGTTTTTCTGATACACATGCCCCACCCATTTTATAACCTTTCAAGCCTTGGGCCTCGATAAGTCGTGCAGCATGGTCATTAGGTGGATTACGAAATACTGAACCACAACTAGGCAAACCGATTGGCTGGGTTTCATTACGTTTTTGCATTAATGCTTTAATACGTTCTTGAGCGGCATTATCTGCCTGAAGAGATAATTTTAACTTTGCTGATACAAACCATTCATTTTGCAGACCTTTAACTTGCCGATAGTCAATGTCAAATGATTGGGGGTTACGCTTATATAATTGGCCTTGGTAATTTAATGTAGTGACGTTTTCAACTAAATTCCAAGTTTCATTGCCCCATGCACCTGCATTCATTGCCAATGCGCCGCCCATTGTTCCTGGTATGCCCGCTAAGAATTCTGCGCCACTTAATTGTTCTCGTGCTGAAAAGCGTGCTACTTTGGCGCAACTGACTCCTGATTCAACATAAATATGGGTACTATCAAGCATTTTAATTTGATTTAATAAGCCTGATGTGAAAATAACAATCCCACGAATACCACCATCTCGCACCAATAAATTGCTACCTAGACCAAACCAAAAAATAGGCATACTTTCAGGAATACGTTGAATAAATTGGGTCACATCACCCAAGTGTCTCGGTTTATACAGCCAGTCAGCACAGCCCCCTACACGCCAAGTCGTATATTTTGACATCGGTTCATTGGCTAACAGTTCGCCCTGTAATCCATGAATTTTAAAAGGAGGTTGGTTTTGTAACATAAATTTTATTGTGTTGAATGAGTAAGAGTCTAAAGCAAATAGTGTTTAATATAATCCTAATTATAATCTTCTACTAAGCCAGAAGTTGTATGAAAAGTATGCTCATGATAATCAAGCAAGCATAATACGCATCGTGACACATGAGGCTAATTTACCACGATAAGCTCTATAACCCAAGTCTCTATACCCTACAAAATTAACTAAGAATTTAAACTAGTGTAAATTAAATGAAACTTTAACAGTAAAAAGAAAATTGAGTGAATAGTAAATCAGCAGATCAGGAATAGAAAGGATAAAAATTAAATTATGTAACATATTGAAAATAAATAAATCACACCTATATTTTTTGGCATGTTATATAAAAGCATTGACAAAAACAAGAGATATAATGAGCAGCAGTTTAGTGGTAGAATTTCCAAGTAAAGCAAAGTTAGACTTAAAGACACATTGAATTAATTAGGTTAGTGATAAGCTTATGACTATCAAATAGTAAATGGATCAGCATTAGTATAGAACAAACTAGAAAAATGATATTTGTATCTAAAAGCAATAGCTCTAATCGATAGGAAAATGATGATAGCTTGTTCCCAAGCAGTTATGCAGCCCAAAAACTAATAGAAATACGCTTCTGTCACAAAAACAAGACATAATAAGTTATCATTGTATGCTTGTGATAACTTTTATTCATATCCCCACAAAGCCACTTATCGTATGCCAAAGTTAGAAATTTTAAGTCATTTACCTACTAAATCCTCTCAAAAACCACCTTTATTATTTGTACACGGTGCATTTGCTGGTGCATGGTGTTGGGATGAATATTTTTTACCCTACTTTGCAACACAAGGTTATCCTGCGTATGCCGTTAGTTTGCGTGGTCATGGAGAAAGTGATGGTAAAGCGCAGCTTAGTTTTACCACTTTAAATGATTTTATCAGTGATGTGCAATCAGTGGTTGAACAATTAGATAAACCACCGATTTTAGTAGGCCACTCTATGGGCGGTATGATAGTACAAAAATACATAGAAACACATCCTGCAACAGCTGCTATTCTGATGAATACGGTGCCGCCATCAGGTTTATCCATGTCAATGTTTTACATGGCAATGAGCAGCCCATTTTTGCTGATGCAATTAGGCTTAGTTCAAGGAGTGAGTCCTGTTTTTGCAACACCAGAAATGATTAAACAAACCCTGTTTTCCAGTGAAAATATCAGTGATGAAGTGTTACAAAAATTTTCCAGTCACTGGCATGGTGAAGCACAATTGGCTGTAACTGAAATGCTTAACTGGGCATTACCTAATCAATCCAATAAAAAACCAGAAATACCCATGTTGGTATTAGGCGCGGGCAAAGATGTGTTTTTCCCTCATTCAAATACTCGTATAACCGCTCACCATTATCAAGCTGATTCGCATATCTTCGAGAGTCTAGCTCATGCTATGATGTTGGAAAATGATTGGCAATCTGTAGCAAACTATATGTTGGAATGGTTAGGAAAAAAACAAATTTAAAGATTAAACAATATAATTGCTCTGAACACTGCCAAATATAAACAATCTATCTATACTAAAATTAATGGTGTTATAAACTTATATTGGTTTCACTAAGCTAAAATGACCCATTAGTCTCAAAGACCGTTTGTTTATTTGCAAAAAGCCCTATGCTAGATTCTAAGTTAGGGCTTTTTTTATGAGACAGATTATTTTAATAACGTGCAATGCGATTTGGGTATGTACTCAGAATAATTTTAATTCAAATTGATTGGGATATCTTATGATATTGGCAAGCAACATGCCTTATTCTCAATAAATGATGGAGCTTATAAATAGTAGAGATTGATAAGTCTCATCTGTATTCCATTTCATATTTTAGAGAAAATACCGTGAATAACATACAATTATTTAGATTTTATGAAATATTAGCCAAAATTCCTTTATTTAAATACAGTTATATGTTTAAAGTTATATTGGTTGTTTTGTTTGCTTCATTATTTCCATTATTAGCTGTTTTTGTTTATTTTATGCTATTTGGCCAATCCACCGCTTCATTATTAATTCCACTTATATTGACAAGCTTTAGCATAGGGCTCAATATTTTATTTTTATATCTATTGCTTAGGCCCATTTTTTTTACTTCTAAACAGCTTGATGAGTATGTCAATAATGATTTGCCATTGCACTTGCCTTCTGAATATAAAGACAATGTGGGCTTATTAATGGAGCATGTTCAATATGTCACGCAAAAATTAGAATTTTTAACCCGTACTCAAACTCAAGATAGCAACCTAGACCCATTAACAGGCGTACTTAATCGTCAAGCAGGGGAAGATCGTTTGCGGCAGGACATTGCACGTGCCTCACGAGATACTAATCGACTTTTAATTGCTTTATTAGATGTTGATAATTTTTCTCATATTAACGAGAATTTTGGGCGGCATATAGGTGATGTGTGTTTAACCCATATTGCTGAAGTTACAATGGATAATATTCGTAAAGGTGACTGGATTTCACGCTGGGGTGGAGATCGATTTTTGATGGTATTATGGAATTTTAATAATGGCGAACCACGTATCGTATTAGAACGGATCAAACAACAATCCGTGCATACTCCAATGAATGAATTGCTTAAATTAAGCTTGAGTATTGGTGCGTGTGATTATCAAAATGAAGTGGATATTGATATTTTACTAGGCAAGTTAAATGAGTGTATATATCAAGCGAAACAAACTGGCCATGGTGGTATCGAAATTTGCTCAAAATAAGATTTTAGGTGAGTTGTGCTGCGCTGCTATGATTCATTGACGGCTTAGCTTATATGAATATTCAAAAAATACCTATGAAAATAGTTAGATAGTTTGCACAGAGATTAATTTAATACGGCTTTTTAACAATGCAATCCAACAAAAAATCCTATCCTCATTCCTAAAATTAAACAACCACCAGCATCTTGCTAGCAGTTGTTTAATTTTAGGATTTAAGGATTGATATGTAAGATGTAGCTATATTCTGGCGACACCTTCTCCGCTGAGATTGAGCCACCATTTGGTACAGTTCTAACCGTTGTAATTAAGTAAGAACTTGGATTGATAAATGGTGCTGCTTGCATTGCCCTTACTCTGTCAAATGGGCGATTGTAAAAAAGCATATCTTTGAATTGTTCACGACCCGTTGCTACTGTTGTCGTGCTAATAGAAGCAAATTTAGTTGCATCAGAACTCCAATACAAACTACGACTGCCATCCGCTTCTGGATAATAGATATCTACTTCAATTTTGCTTGCACCAAAATCACCATAACTTTGTCCAAACAAACTTGATAAGCTAATGGTTTGAGCCTGACTGACAGCAAAAGCAATAAAACCTTTGGTTGCACTATCAATCCAACCGCCTGCATTCATATCTGTGGCAAAGTTTTGTCCATTTAACGAAATACCAAACACCCCAGTAGTCGCTGAACTCACACGAGACACATAAAAGCCCGCAGGTAATTCTGGCGAAGTGAGCTGTGTGCCTGATGTAGTCTCAATCGGCCCATATATAATGTTACCATTCGCGTCAGCAATTTCAATATTGACCGTGCCATTATTAATATATTCAAAAGCGGTAACCGTCATACTATCAGCTTGTTTTAAGGTGAATGTGGTAAAACCTACATAATCAGAATACAACAAACCACCTGTACTATAACCGCCTTCATTGGTCGTAGTTGCAACAGATAAGCCCCAAACACCATCAGAATTGCCTTCAGGTAAACGAACTTCAGCAATGTAAAACCCTGTTTTATTCATAGGCAAACTAAAATTACATTGGGTATTGGATGAGCAAGCTTGTGCCTGTGGCTGGGCTGCACCTTCAACAGTTAATGTAGGTTGTACAGTGGCTTTGGAGGTGGCTGTTTGCCATTGTTGATTAGTATCTAAATAATAGGTTTTGTAAGTCAAGCTAACAGGCATACAACCTTGTTCTGGTGGTAAACTTACGTCACAATCATAAGGGCCATCAGCAATTAAATAATAATCTCCATAAGTATCACCTTGTAAACGCGCATAAAAATCAATATTTTCGCCATTGCTATAGATACTTTTATCTGTGTAAGCTTCGAACAAATTACTGGTTGGACTTGGTAATTGAAATCCTGCTAATAATAAACGCACTTTACGATGATCGCCTAAAAACATCACGAATAAGCGATTGTTAAAGATTTTAGTGCGTACTTTGCCTTCCACCGAAAAGTTGAAAATAGGCTGGCGTGCATCCCAGTTCTTACCATCATAGCTATAACGGTACATTGTGCCACCGTATTGCACTTGAGACGCATGAGCATCAATTGGTTGGTCAGGAGAATTATCCCAAATACCGTGTAATCCACCTGCATCATCAATAGCCAAACCCAATGCAGACCCCGCACGATGACTGGTAGTCGATGAGCTTTTACCTGCGACAGTGTGCGTATCCCATGCACCCGGACTCAGGTCATAACGCCCAATACGGTTAGATGTGCCGTTGTGAATCCCACTTGCATCGGTCGCATAACGATACATACCAATCACAGGATTACCATTTTCATCGATTAACATATCTGTCCAAAATTCATTTTCAGACAGCGAACCTGTGTTATCAAAAATTGATGGTTTCCAGCTTTCGCCTTTATCATCAGAATAAACATAAATTAAATTATGCCCAGCCCCTGCTGGAAAATGTACAGCTGCTTGCCCAGGATTTGCGGTTGGATATTGAGCGCGTAACTCATCAGCATTTTTATCACCATAACTCAAATGATAACGGCCTGTGTTTGGATCAATGATAAAGTCTGCTAAACGATATTCTTGTAAACCTGAAGCCGTTAATAAATCAGAGAAAACTTTAGTTTCAGTCCCTGTCCATTGACCATCTTGTTGCTTGTAAAAAGCCAATGCACGCGGGTTACGAGTCGATGTTTTGTTATCGATTTCATATTCACGCACAAAAATCATTTGCCCATCAGTATCTAAACGCATTTTGGTATGATAACTACCTGCTGATATATTGGACTTTTCACTTGCGACACCGTTAGAAATCGTTTGATAAACTAAGCCTGTTGCATGGGGAAAATCTACTGTGACAGGGATAGTAAAATCACGCTTAACCAAATAGCTAACATGCACCGTACCATCAGTTCCCAAAATAATATTATTAGAAATTGAACCTGTATCGCCATATTCTTCTAAGATTACTTTAGAACTTGCGTCCCATGTACCACCAATTTGTTTAGTGGCATAAATAATTTGCACCCGCTCTGCACCAGATGGCTCAGGCCGCCCGTAAAGAATATGAATTTTCCCTGTGGCATCGATTGCAAAATCATAGGAATAAATCCGCCGCGAATAATCATCTTCAGAATATTCGATAGTATCATCTGATAATAACGTTAGCTCTGCCCAAGCTGGCGAACTAATCACAAATAGTCCAAGAACAAGCCAAAATAAAGAACGAAACATAAAAAAAATTACCTCCAAAATTATTTATATCTAAGTTTGATAATAATAATTGTTTGTAGAATTAAAATCAGCATAGCCAAGCTGAAAAATATAATAATACCTAACCAAAACCAATGTTTATAACAACTGACAAGTTGTACCGTTTTTTCAGGCCACAAATTATCTACAATGCTATTAAATCGCTGTGATGCAGACTCAATTGGTGCATAGCGAAATTGATACATTGTATTGTTGTAAATATCATTAAATTCTGTCTGTTTATCTAGCAAAATAGCGGAGAAATGTTGTCCATAAATACTATTTCCTACAACAATATTCTCAATACTGGGTAAAAAATCATACAAACCTTGATCGGCTGGATTATCTGTTACTGCGCTGCCAAGTAAAATACCAAAGAAATGAAATTGGCTGTTTTCGCCTTGGTTATTACTCAATATACTGTTAAATAATAATAAATTACGAAACCCAGATCGTACAATTTTGATTCCATCTCCTGCATTATTTTGCACACTATTTGATAAAATTACGTTGTAAGCTGCATTATCTAAAGAAATCCCTGGTAATTTCGCAGTCGAAGAACCATCAGCTAATTTACCGAAATCAAACACAAAATCGAGTCTTAAATCATGATCTGTTTGGCGTTGTCTAAACCCATTGCTGGTAATTTGATTAAATCGGATGATATTCAAAGCCGATCCACCATCCAAACATAAACCTTCTTTATCATTCTCAGTTAATTGATTGTTCTGAATTATATTTTCGACACCACCATCCATATAAATACCTGAAGCTTTATTATCTTGAATGATATTATGTTGGATGATATTAAAACGTGGTGTGGTCAAATTAGCTTCATGGATTGCAGTCTCAACAGCTAAGCGATTGTAAGTTTCTTCATTTGTTAGCATGCTGTTCAAAGGTGTATCTGTCAGTACAAGGCCTGCGTGCCAATTAAAATAATCTGCTCCATCAACAATACTATTATGTTGGATTAATAATTTCTCCACGCTCCCAATTAACGATAAACCGCTATTTTTGCTAGATTTTATAATATTTTCCTCAATCTTGCCAAATTGGGTTTTACCTTGAACTACAATGCCCCGTTGATTATTATCTAATTGTAGTTGGCTTAGTTCAAATTGTTGGCAATTTTTAATATAAACAGCAATATTAGCATTTTTTATTTTAAATCCTGAAATGGCAAAGTTTTGCTTGTTTTCTGCAATAAAGACATTATCTTGGTCGTTAGTATTTACAATATAAGTTTGATTGCCTTGTAGTTTTATATGACTAGGTAGATAGATAGGATTATTAAATAAAAGTTGAGATGATGTAATATAAATATTTATTTTTGCAGATATTGATTGCAATAACTCATTTAATTCTTGCGTGGTTTTTCCAGAAAAATAGTAATTTTGTTCAAATTGAATATTTAATTTAGATTGAATTTCTTGTAATAATCGCTGATTAAATATATCGGGGTCATCAATATTGGAAAATGCTAATTGTTGTGCATGAATACGCTGCATGACCTGACTGTTTTTTACTGCATTTGAAGCGGAGCTGTCCTTAGGAGCACGTTCAAAAGGCGGCAACTGATAAGTCGAAAACAATGCAGAGGCATAAACATTGGTTTGGATAAGCAATAAAAAACAGAAAATACGAAATATCATAGAATAGTAAGCCTTTTACTCTATATATAAGTTGAACGATGAGAAAAATATTATAATCAATTTTGATGCAGACGTAATAAAGAATCATATTTCCAGTATTGATAGTTTAGTTTTTGTCTAAGTTTCTAAATATGGCCTCTTTTTTAAGATTTACCTATGAATAGCCATCGTGTCTACATTTTATCAAGCTTTTTTTTGGTAGATTGACAGCATGATGATAAAAAAACACTTGACGTAAATCAAAATTACCGCTATTTCTTAACCTCGTTACCAATTAGCCGAGAAGTTAATCGTTGTGAGCAAGCATCTAGTCATTGTGGAATCTCCTGCTAAGGCGAAAACCATCAAAAAGTATTTAGGAAAAGATTTTGAAGTCTTGGCCTCCTATGGTCATGTGCGTGACTTGTTACCCAAAAAGGGTGCAGTTGAGCCAGATAACGACTTTATGATGCACTATGAGATGTCTGCTAAAAGTGGAAAACACGTTGATGCAATTAGCAAAGCGATGAAAAAAGCGGACATTTTGTATCTTGCGACTGACCCTGATAGAGAAGGTGAAGCGATTTCTTGGCATTTACATGAATTATTACAAGAACGCAATTTGATACAAGACAAACCCGTACACCGGGTAGTGTTTCACGAAATTACCAAATCGGCGATTCAAGAAGCAGTGGCGAATCCGCGCGATTTATCCATTGATATGATTGATGCACAACAAGCACGACGGGCTTTAGATTATTTAGTGGGCTTTAATCTATCTCCAGTGCTTTGGTATAAAGTGCGCCAAGGTTTGTCCGCAGGTCGGGTACAAAGCCCCGCTTTACGTTTAATCGTGGAGCGTGAAATTGAAATCGAGCAATTCAAACCTAGAGAATATTGGACGATTGATGCAGATAATAAAAAAGATAACAGTAAATTCAGTGCAAAATTAACCAAATATGCTAATGAGAAAATCAGCCAGTTTACAGTGAATAAAGAAGCGGATGCCACACGGATTCGTGATGATTTATTGGCTCAAGCACAGGGCAAATTAACCGTGCTTAAAGTTGACAAAAAACAACGTAGAAGACAACCTGCTGCCCCTTTTACCACCTCGACATTGCAACAAGAAGCAGCGCGTAAATTGGGTTTTACCACTAAACGCACCATGATGACTGCACAGAAATTGTACGAAGGTATCGACACGGGTGAAGAGGCTGTTGGTTTAATTACCTATATGCGGACGGATTCGGTGAATTTAGCCAAAGAAGCAGTGGAAGAAATTCGCGACACGATTACCCAGCGTTATGGCAAAGAAAATGTGCCCAGTCAGCCGCGTGAATTTAAAACCAAATCAAAAAATGCCCAAGAAGCCCATGAAGCGGTGCGCCCAACTTCAGCCTTTCGACATCCTGATGAAATTAAAGCCTCATTAACTCAAGATCAATACAAACTGTATAACTTGATTTGGAAGCGGACTGTGGCTTGTCAAATGGTGCACGCGACCTTGAATACGGTGGCTGTTGACTTGGTTTGTGGTACAGAACAGAACATATTCCGTGCCAATGGTTCTGTGGTTGCTAAACCGGGCTTTATGTTGGTTTATTTGGAAGGTGTTGATGATAAGAAAGCCGAAGATAGTAATGACGATGATGAAAAATTATTGCCTGAGATGGAACAGGGTGACATCATTGATTTATTAGGCATTCGTGCTGACCAACATTTTACCGAGCCGCCACCGCGTTACACTGAAGCCAGTTTAGTTAAAAGTTTAGAGGCATTTGGCATTGGTCGGCCATCAACGTATGCGTCTATTATTTCAACGCTACAGCAACGTGAGTATGTGATTTTAGACAAAAAACGCTTTTATCCAACTGATGTTGGGCGTATTGTTAATAAATTACTGACTGAGCATTTTACCCAATATGTAGATTATGATTTTACTGCAAAACTAGAAGATTCATTGGATGCCGTTTCACGCGGTGAGCAGCAGTGGAAACCCCTGATGAAAGAATTCTGGGGCACATTCAAGAGCTTGGTTGATGAGAAAATGGAGACCGTTGATAAAAAAGACGTGACCCAAGAACCATTGGATGAAAAATGTCCCAAGTGTAAAGCCCAATTAGTGGTTAAATTAGGTAAAACAGGGCGTTTTGTTGCTTGTACCGCCTATCCAGATTGTGATTACACGCGCAATGTAGATGAAGATGCTGATGCCGCTGCCGCACGTCAATCGGTACAACCTCAAGTGGTTGAAGGACGAAAATGTCCACTCTGTGATTCTGAATTGCATCTTAAAAGTTCACGCAGCGGTAGTAAATTTATCGGTTGTAGTCAATACCCGAAATGTAAACATGTTGAAGCGGCAGACGAAGATAAAACAGGGATTGCATGTCCAACTTGTCAGCAAGGCCAATTGATTCGACGTAAATCACGCTTTGGTACATTCTTTTATTCTTGTGATCGTTATCCAGATTGTAAATATGCGGTTTCACATCCACCATTGAAAGAGCCTTGTCCTAAATGTAATTGGCCGATTCTCACTTTGAAAACCACGAAACGTTGGGGAACAGAAAAAGTATGTCCTCAGAAAGAATGCGATTTCAAGGAATCGGTGGTAGTGGAAACACCTTCAGAAACAGTACAGTAATACGTTAATCAGCTTGTTGTACTGAATGATATAGTCAATTTCGGTTTGTAGGACTGGCGGTCCTTTTATACTTTAAAATAAAACGACTATACATTTTAGGATTGATAGTGCTTCAAGAATTATCAGTCCTGCCAATAGGCGTAAAAAAACGATGACAAAGAAAAAGCCGCGAACCTTCAAAAGATTCGCGGCTTTTTTATTTCAATAATTATTGTTGATAGGTTTATGTATTAACCCGCAGCGGTTGCCATATTTTTCTGTATCGCAGTGGCTTTGCGTTTTCGGTAACGTTTATCCATTGCAGCCATAATACCGCCTAACGCCATGAATAATGTACCAACCCAAATCCAACGAATAAAGGGTTTAAAATACACCCGAACTGCCCACGCATTATTGCCAACAGGTTCGCCTAATGCCACATATAAATCGCGGAATACAGTGACATTAATCGCCGCTTCCGTCATTGGCATCCGTTGTACCAAATAAAAACGCTTTTCAGGTCTTAACTCAGCAACCATTTGCCCTTCCTTCTCAACCGTAATCAAACCTTTATCTGCACGATAATTAGGCCCATCAAATGGTTTAATTTCTTTCAAGGTAAACTGATAACCACCGACTTCAATCGGCTCATTCAACGCCATCCGCACATCGCGTTCCACACTAAATGATGTGGTCAAAGTAATGCCGATAATGAACAGTGCAACCCCAAAATGGGCGATTCCCATCCCGTAAAAGCTGGCAGGCAATTGAAATGCAGCTTGAACTGGATTGTTTTTATTCTTCAACTTATCCATAAATGTCCGCATACCTGTGAATATCACCCACATAGCTAATGCTACACCGGGCATCACAGCTAAGCCTTTCATACCAATGAATAAGTAGGGAATGGCAACCCCAACAATAATGCTTAACACAAAACTCACTGCTAACAATCTTGCTAAGTTGCCAATTTTGTCTTGTTTCCAGCGCACCATAGGGCCAACACCGAGTAACAACATTAACGGGAACATGAATAATACAAACATTTTATCGAAATAAGGAGGACCTACAGAAATCTCGCCTAATTTCAACGCATCGATGAATAAAGGATACAGTGTACCGATTAAAACGCTGGCACAGGTCACTAGCAATAAAACGTTGTTGATTAATAAAAATGATTCTTTAGAAACCAGACCAAAATAACCACCTTTGCCGACTTTCGGCGCACGCCAAGCATATAACAACAGTGAAATACCGACGACAACACCAAGGAAAGCTAAAATGAAAATACCGCGTTTTGGATCGCTGGCAAACGCATGAACTGAAGTCAATACGCCAGAACGGACCAAGAATGTACCTAGTAAACTGAGTGAGAAAGCCAAAATGGCGAGTAATACAGTCCAGTTTTTAAATGCTGCGCGTTTTTCTGTGACTGCGAGAGAATGAATCAGAGCTGTACCGACTAACCAAGGCATGAAAGACGCATTTTCCACAGGGTCCCAAAACCACCAGCCGCCCCAGCCTAATTCGTAATAAGCCCACCAACTACCCAGAGAAATGCCTAAAGTCAAAAAGACCCAAGCAATTAATGTCCAAGGTCGTGACCAACGCGCCCAAGCACTATCTAACGAACCGCCTAACAAGGCTGCAATCGCAAATGCAAACGCGACTGAAAATCCCACATAACCCATATACAACATAGGTGGATGGATGATGAGTCCGGGGTCTTGTAATAATGGATTTAAATCACGTCCATCAGCAGGAGGAAAAGCTAAACGATCAAATGGATTAGAAGTCAGCACCATAAATAGCAAAAAGCCCACACTAATAAAACCCATCACCGCAATCACTCTGGCAGCCATTGGGCGCGGTAAGCTGCGGCTAAAAATCACAACCGAGACTGTCCATAGTGCAAGAATTAAC
This sequence comes from Candidatus Albibeggiatoa sp. nov. BB20, assembly GCA_016744725.1. Classification (GTDB taxonomy): domain Bacteria; phylum Pseudomonadota; class Gammaproteobacteria; order Beggiatoales; family Beggiatoaceae; genus Albibeggiatoa. Next base: position 19,800 of record JADGDW010000052.1, read on the forward strand.
GACCATAATAACATTGAGCCTTCATGGCCACCCCATACACTGACGATGCGATAATGTAACGGTAAAGTACTATTTGAATTCGACGCAACATAGGCAACGGAAAAATCATTGTAAATAAATGCGTAGGTTAAACAGGCATAGGCTAAGACTAAAAATATAAATTGTCCTGTTGCTGCAGGTCGTGCGACGGCCATCCAATTGGGTGCAGCACGAAATGTCCCCAGCAAGGGGAATACAGTCTGCACAATGGCTAAGCACAGTGCGAGAATCAGTGAAAAATGTCCGAGTTCTGGAATCATGAGTAATCTTTTCGATTTTTAATTGGCAGTTTTCGATTTAAAAGACAGTTATTCTGCATTTTTCTCTTCAGCAGCAGTTTTTTGCTTTTCAAGTGAACGAGCAACTTCTGGTGGCATGTAGTTTTCATCATGTTTGGCTAAAATTTCAGAAGCGATAAATAAACCTTCTTTCTGCATTTTACCAATCGCAACGATACCTTGTCCTTCGCGGAATAAATCAGGCAGAATGCCTTCATATTGAATCGCAATCGTATTTTGATAATCCGTAATATCAAACTTGATTTTTAAGCTGTCTTCAGTGCGTTCTACACTCTTGTCTACAACCATTCCACCCACTCGGATTTTTTTATTTTCAGGGGCTTCACCCGCTACAATTTGGGTTGGGTCAAAAAAATACAACATATTCTCTTGAAACGCAGTTAAAGCAAGGGCTGTCGCTGTACCAACTCCCAATAAAATTAAAAAGACAACGGCCAGTCTTTGTTTACGTTTGGCTGTCATGACGTTGTTCCCTCCGAGCTTTTCGCGCTAATGTTTTTAATAAATTACGCTCACAAAATATAGGGCTAATGGCGGTTGCGAGTAAAACAATGAAAGCAATTCCATAACTCGACCAAACATAAAAGCCATAACCACCCATATTAAAAAATTCTTGCCATGAATTCATGGTTTTTCCTCAACATTTGGGTTTTTGGATTATAGCAAATTCTTTACAGTTAACAGTAAAAAACTCAATTGAAATTGCAGAGCTGATCATAAGCTATGATTATTGGAATAGAGGTTTTAAATCTTTCACAAAATTACAGCAGTTATTAATGACCATTTGAAATTATAAATTAATATGTTTTGCTTGATATTTTGAGGATAAAGTGAATTTTTACTTGAGTTGCTTTTTTTGTTTTGCGGCTGAAATCTAGTAAAATAGTTTTTTATCAATTTGTTTAAAGACCCATTAGAGGTGTTCATTTTTTCATCTCTGACATTCAACAATATAATTATTTCTCTTAAATAACATTCCTGTTGTAAACTTATACCTTTTCCCATTCCCAATCTATACTAAAATACTGCTATCAGCACTTCACAAATAAAGAGAATCCAGTGAGTACATACAAAGATACATTAAATCTACCACAAACTAAGTTTCCCATGCGTGGCAATCTGCCGCAGCGTGAACCTGAGATGCTCAAGCATTGGTATGAATTAAATATTTATGAAAAAATTCGGGAACAAGCAGCAGGTCGAGACTTGTTTGTACTACATGATGGCCCTCCGTATGCCAATGGCGACATTCATATCGGTCATGCTGTCAACAAAATTTTAAAAGATATGATTATCAAGTCTAAAAATCTCGATGGCTTAGACGCGCCTTATGTACCCGGTTGGGATTGTCACGGATTACCAATTGAATTACAAGTAGAGAAAAAAATAGGCAAAGTTGGCAAAATTGAGCCTTCAAAATTCCGTAAGGCTTGCCGTGAATATGCGAAAAAACAAATTGAGCGGCAAAAAACTGATTTTAAACGTTTGGGCGTGTTGGGTGATTGGGATAATCCCTATTTAACCATGAATTTCCACACCGAAGCCGACATCATTCGCTCATTAGGGCGGATTCTTGATGCAGGACATATTGAAAAAGGCTCAAAGCCCGTTTATTGGTGCACTGATTGTGGTTCGGCATTAGCAGAAGCGGAAGTGGAATATGAGGACAAAGATTCTTTAGCGATTGATGTGCGTTTCCCTGTTGCTGATGAAACCGACTTTTTAAAACGTTGCCACCACGTCCCAGAACATACTGGACAAGGCGCAATTTCCGTGATTATCTGGACAACCACACCGTGGACATTACCTGCTAACCAAGCAGTGAGCGTCCATCCAGATTTAGAATATTCAGTGGTGCAATTTGAAAACGGGCAACGTGGCATGGAACGTTTCGTGATCGCTGAAGCCTTATTGAAAGAAGTAATGGCGCGTTATAACGTTGAAGATTATCGCGTGGTTGCTTACTGCCAAGGTAAAGATTTAGAACATTTACAATTACAACATCCATTCCATAAACGTGAAGTGCCAATGATTTTAGGCGAGCATGTGACCACTGAAGCGGGTACAGGTTGCGTACATACTGCACCGGGGCATGGTCAAGAAGATTATGTGGTTGGACAAAAATATAACTTAGAAGTAGTTAACCCTGTTGATGGCAGTGGTAAATTTATTTCTGATACCGAATTTTTTGCAGGTAAACACGTCTTCAATGCTGACCGTGATGTGATTGATGTGTTGTGCGAACGTGGCAAATTAGTCCATGAAGAACGCATCCGCCACAGTTATCCACATTGCTGGCGACATAAAATCCCTGTGATTTTCCGTGCAACACCACAATGGTTTGTCAGTATGGATAAGCAGGATTTACGTGAACATGCGACCAAGGCGATTGAAACCGTTGATTGGATGCCTGAATGGGGAGAGCAACGGATTGCCAGCATGATGCAAAATCGGCCTGATTGGTGTATCTCGCGTCAACGTTTATGGGGTGTGCCGATTGCCTTGTTTGTGCATAAAGAAACTCAAGAATTGCATCCAAATACCCATGATTTGATTGAAAAAGTCGCGCTTAGAGTTGAGCAAAAAGGTATTGAGGCATGGTTTGAATTAGAGCCAGCAGAACTACTCGGTGACGATGCGGAACACTACGAAAAAGTCAGTGATACTTTAGATGTCTGGTTTGATTCTGGCGTGACCCACATGAGCGTATTGGAAAGTCATAAGCAATTGGCCGCCCCTGCTGATTTATATTTAGAAGGCTCAGATCAACATCGTGGCTGGTTTCAATCTTCGCTTCTCACTTCAATCGCGATGCACCAAGACAAACCACCGTATCAAGCTGTATTAACGCATGGTTTCGTGGTCGATGCGCAAGGGCGTAAGATGTCAAAATCCTTGGGCAATGTGATTACACCTCAAGATGTGATTAAAAAACTAGGGACAGATATTTTACGTTTATGGGTTTCTGCAACGGATTATAGTGCTGAAATCAATGTGTCAGATGAGATTTTAAAACGGATTGCTGATGCTTATCGCCGTTTGCGTAATACTTCGCGTTTCTTATTAGCAAATTTGCATGACTTTGAACCAGAAAAGCATCTTGTTGCGCCTGAAGACATGCTAGCTTTAGATCGTTGGGCGGTGGATCGTGCGTTTCACCTGCAACATGAGATTATCAAAGCCTATGAAACCTATAATTTCCATTTAATTTACCAAAAAATCCATCATTTCTGCGCCGAAGACATGGGACGGGTTTATTTAGATATTATCAAAGACCGCCAATACACTTGCCAAACTAACAGTATTGCTCGTCGTTCAGCACAAACAGCGTTATTTCATATCGTCGAAGCCTTAAGCCGTTGGATGAGTCCAATTTTAAGTTTTACAGCGGATGAAATCTGGAAATATATTCCGGGTGAGCGTAGCGAATCAGTGTTGCTTGAAACATGGTACAAGGGTTTATTCGCGCTAGATGCTGACAGCCCAGTATGTGCAGAAACATGGCAACGTGCATTCCAAATCCGTGAAGCAGTATCCAAAGAAATCGAAAAGTTACGTAATGACAATAAGATTGGCGCATCATTAGAGGCTGAAGTCGACATTTATTGCGATGATAAATCATGTGGTTTATTGGATGTGTTAAGCAATGAATTTCGTTTTATCTTGATTACCTCTTATGCTCGAATTCATCAAGCGTCAGAACGTACCGATGATGCAGTAAATTATGATGGTTTCTGGGTTAAAGTAGCTGCAACAGAACATCAGAAATGTGAACGTTGCTGGCATTATCGGTATGATGTCGGTATAAGCGAAGAACACCCAACTTTATGTGGACGTTGCGTTGAAAATGTAGCAGGTGAAGGTGAAACTCGTAAGCTAGCTTAATTTTTGATTAGAATCATGCAGGGTGGAATAGCATAAGGTTTTCCACCAAAATCGATGGCTATTGACATTTTTGCGTAAGGCCAGTTATTTGAATTATTTAAGAATCGTATCAATCACATTGGTGGTAGATGCGATTCTTTGTTTTTGTAGGCTCAACAAATTTAGCAGCTTGTTCTCAAAGCGGCATTCCTAAAATATCTTGGGAAATTCAATAATATAAAATCCTAACAATGCATTCAATAAAGCAATTTTTTTAAATTGTCTTATTTCATCAACATGAATTGCCACAGGTATTATCTTATGTTCAGCTAATAGCCGTGCCCGCGTTGTTCCTTTTAATAAAGGCGTTTTTGGTGTAAGCCAGACTTTCCCATCCCAAAAAGCTAAATTAGCAATAGATGTATCTGTAACAAATTTATTTTTTAAAATAATAATATCATCAGCCTGTTGCTTTTGAGCCGTGAACAGATTCAATGCTTGGCGATCTACATATTTAAACGAATACTCTAACTCGTTCGCTTCAACCAATTTAAAACGTTTTAATACAGGCATTTGGTATGAAATGAATTCCACTTTTTCAATCTGTTGCTGATACAAAACACGACACCGATAAATACCTTTTGCAGGTGCTGATTTAAATAACAAAGACAAATCGATATCCTGTTGACATCCAAATAATTGCTGCTGGGTTTGATTAAATCGCTGTTGATGCCATATTAAATTTTGCGCCTTCCCATCGACGCATTTAATTGTTTCTAGTAATTGACTCATTTAGTATCCTTTCAAATAAAGCCATCTCATCTAATAAATTACCCATCAAATAAAAAGTAGCAAATACTAATTAAGATAAATTTGTTTTATCCCCTATACA
>JADGDW010000053.1 GCA_016744725.1 Candidatus Albibeggiatoa sp. nov. BB20
ATTTTTTAATGACACGATCTCAGCACAAACCAATTGAATCAATGCAGGATGACAATGAGTAATTTGCATCACTCGCTGACTGGCCTCATCAGTGTAGTGCAATTCAAAATCTTTTACAGGTTGTTCAATTAGTTGCAATGCTTCATTGGCTTGTAAAAAGCTCAAATGTACGGTACGCACATTAATCAAATAACTTGCCCAACGTTCAAATTCATCAATGGTATTCGAGCCAGATAACAACAGTTTAAAACGGGGTCTATGCTGGATAATATGCCGAATCATGCCTAAAACCGAATTTTCGTCTAAATACCCTTTATCAAACGCATGTTCTAAGGTACTGAACTCATCTAAAGTTAACAAAATAGTCTGTTCGGGGGTAATCGAATGTTCAATTTCATCCAACCATTCATCAAAAATAGTGAATGGGTCTTCAGTCAATAGCTTACGATCTAAAGCAGGAAAAATTAACTCCCGATGCCGTTTTGCTGAAGTGGTCATTGCACGACCAATATTGTACAGAAAACTGCTGTATTCTTTAGCTAATGAGGCTGGCCCTTGTAAATCTACAAATAGCGGAATAATAGTGCTGGGTAACAGCTTACCTAAGTTATTTAAAAGCGAGGTTTTTCCCGTTCGTCTTTGTCCATAGAGTAACAACGGCGGGCAACGCCGCTCTAACAATAATTGTTCAATATTGGCACTGACATCGCTACGTCCTACAAAAATTTCTTGATGCTCCGTCAGTGGTACACCAATAATGTATGGATTATTAATTTCTTGCCGACTTTCTACTACTGCGGTTAGTTCTTTGGCGTAGTCTGCTAATTTTTGTCGCCACACTTCTGCAATCGGTCGAAAGCGTTGGGCATATAATTCTGATGATCGGGTTAATTCCCGCAATAAACCATCCAAACGTTCTTCAATCGCATCTAAAGCTAAGCGTTTGTTATAATTGCTTTCTTGGAATAATGCCGCTTCAACATCACGACTTAAACGGCTAAAGGTACGCAACAACGCACTGGCAGGCCCTGATAATTCCCCCGCAGCCAATTGACGGTAAGCATGGCTGATTGATTTCACGCTATCACAGGCTTGTAAACGTAAGGCATCTAATTCAATTTGCGCCTCTTGCGCTGCCCAACTTTGTTTAGTTTTACTTAAAAAATCAATAGCTTGTTTGCCTTCGTCTGGATTACGTTCAGCAACTAAAACGATATAATTTTCTAATCCAAATAAAGGCCAGTGTTGATGTTCATCCCAAAAAGCAGAATGGTAAGTTAATAAGCTAGTTTGTGAGGTTTCGCGTTTTTCATCTGTGTGATATAAAAGTAAATTCCAAGCAGAAACAAATGGATACAACACAATAGGTCGCCACCAGTTAAAGGTTGAGCCCGCAAAAAAAACCAGAATAACTGAGCCTATCAGGGTTATAGAGTCATATTGTCCTGTTGAAATCACAAACACAACATAAGTGCCCGCACTGCCCACAATTCCCGCAATCACACCTGCCCATGTATTGGCAATATTTTTAGCAAGCACATAGGGAAATGCAAATAACACGCTGTATAGCATGGCATTTTCAACACCTGAGTGGATATTTTCAATAATGGCATTTGAGATGCTGTATTGCTCAAGGGTGTAATCAAAATAAGTCAATAAGCTAATCAAGGTGCTCGCTAATAGGCCTAAAATCAGACTAAAACGCCATTTTGCACCCTGAAATAAACAAATTAAGCCGATGGCTAAACCTGTGCTATTAATCGCGGAATCTAAAATAAAAGTAAATGCGGTGCTGCTCAAAGTTGAAATATAGCGGGTCATCGGCGTAACTAAACTAATCACAATAAACGCAATTACACTGCTGACAATCACCCCAATCACAATGCTGCCTATTTGGCGGTAAGGAGGATGTTGGTATGCTGTTTTTAAGGTAGTGTGCATAATGCTGCCAGCCGCACTGGCAATAAAGACTCCAGCAAGTACGCTAAATAAAGCAAAGTAATTCGCAGGTAAAATGAGAGCGGGTTGTTCGGAGGTTGTATTTAACAGGACTTGAAGTACGGCAACGGTATCAACCATTTTAAAGATAATTTCATTGGCGTAAATGACGGGTAAGCCGAGCAAAATGCCGCCAAAAAATCCAATACAGATACCAAAGGCAAACGACACGGTGAGGCTGGTTAATAAGCCAAGAAACAAACTTAACAGGGGAACATAGCTGATGGTTAGTAGATATTTTTCGCTTTCAACGCCTTGCCAAGCCAGAATCAGACAAACGATGCTCAGTGCCCAAAAACTTAATAGTCCATGTCCTACCCACAGCAAATGCCACAGTTGCTTATTTTTCCAATGTTGCTGAGTAAGGTGTGCTAGTGCAAAGGCTGGAGACAGTTGTGCATCGAATTGGGCAATATAACGTTGCCAAGCCGATGGCATAAATAGTAGCCAATGCAATAATGTCAAACTGGCAATAAAGCTATTTTGTGGCATAAGACGAGAAAGCTATAATTGTTTTAAACGATAAATATCACGGCGTTCACGTTTTGTTGGTCTTCCTAATCCATGTTGACGTGCACCTGCTGATTTTTGTTCTTGTTTATCTTTTTCACGCTTTTTAACACTTTCAGCCGTTTCTTCATACATTTCTTGGGCTTCGGTGGCGGCACGACGTTGAATATTCAGTTTTTGTACGACAACCGTCCATTCTATCGCACCTTTACGCACTTGGATTTCATCACCGAGATGTACGTCTCTTGAAGGTTTAACCCGTTGGCTATTGACATGTACTTTGCCACCACTGATGGCATCTGTTGCAACACTCCGAGTTTTAAAAAAGCGTGCAGCCCAAAGCCATTTATCTAAACGTGTACGTTCTTGGGTTGTATCTGTCATTTGTCGAAAGCTCCCTGCGTTTCATCATTTTGTCATGATTATAGAGCAATTCACAAAATGCACAATTGTCAATTAGCATAGGCGGTCTTTGTTATAGGAATATCTATCTAGCTTGTTGTCACTAAATATAATTTTGTTACACTTGTGTTTTCGGTACGTTGAGTATGGATTTCAAAAGTATGAAAAATATTCTCTTTGGATTATTGGTTCTGGGTATTGTTGGGATTCTCTTGGTGTCTGCGTGGTTTGTTTCTGATAAAAGCGAACAAGTAGAGCAATGTACTTATGCGGTGCTTGTATCTGATTTTGAAGAAAATCGTGTCTTGTCTGATGTGAAAGTGACCTATGTTTATAATCAGCAGCAGTTTGTCGGTTATTCTGATTCTGAGGGGTATTATCGTACAACAATTCAATGCGATAAAGATGCTTCTCCATTGGTGATTATTAAAATAGAGAAGCAAGGTTATAAAGCCTATAATCGTTATATTTCCAAGAATTTACAGCATGTTGAGCAGATGAAATTATCTGTTGATAAATTGGCTGATTTAAAGTTGCGGGCTGTTGATGATATTAAAGCATCTAATGAGTTAGGACATATTTATAAAGCGGGTGAAGGCGATGAGCCAATGAATTATGAGCTGGCACATGAGTATTTTAGTTTAGGTGCAGAAAAGGGTGATAAGGAAGCGCAAACCCAGCTAGGTATCATGTTTGAGAAAGGTCAATTTGTTAAGTGTGATTATGAGCAAGCAATTGACTGGTATCAGAAAGCAGCGAATCAAGGTTATCCAGAAGCACAATCACATTTAGGGCGGATGTTTTATGAGGGTAAAGGGGTTATAAAAAATGAAACTAAAGGTATTAAATTATTGATTTTAGCCAGTCAAAACGGTTTTATGCAGGCGAAGCATTTTATTGATGAAATTAACCGCTCAAAGCAAAAGCCTATTCTTATTCCTGAGGAACAACAAGTCACAAAAACAGTTTATAAACCCGAAAAATCAGACAAAAAACCAAGTACAGAATTTAGTTGCAATAATGTCACTGAAATCCCTCAAGCAGAATGTGAAGAACTCGTTCATTTTTATCAAACGACAGGCGGTGATAATTGGACAGATAACGAAGGATGGTTACAAACGCATCAGCCTTGTGATTGGTATGGCATTAGATGTGAAAATGGTTCAGTTGTAAAATTAGTATTAGGTAATCTTTTTATTGATAATAATCTGACAGGTAATATTCCTGATTTTAACGCTTTGACTCAGTTGAAAGAATTATTTTTATCAAATAACAAACTAAGTGGCGCAATTCCTGATTTTAACGCTTTGACTCAGTTGCAAACTTTATCTTTATCAGAAAATCGACTAAGTGGCGCAATTCCTGATTTATCCGCTTTGACTCAGTTACAAATTTTATATTTATCAGATAATAACCTCTGTCAAAATCCCAATATCAATTATGAAAGATGGAGAGAAGCAAAGGAATATCCTACCTGTGAATAAGGAACAAAACGCCCATTATTGTCTCGTTCCCACATGGCATGTGGGAACGAGATATTTTCTATCCTTGGTATTGCTTGGCTAAGTGGTTACTTAAAATTAGTAATCTATCGATACGCAATCTTTTCCTATCAGTTTTTCTAACTGACCAATAAAATCATCACTCGGCATCACACTCCATTGCTCACCTAAGCGCAATCGCACTTCGATATTGTTATTTTTATACTTGACCACGATAGGACAACGACCTTGATTGCTTTGCAAAGTGCTGAGTAATTCATTAGTGAATTTTGTTTGAATTTGCTGCCCAGTGATTTGAAGAGTCAAATATTTAGCTGATTTTTCTCGGGCTTCTGGAAAAGTCATGACACTATTCACAGTCATACTAAAACCGCCACTGTATTCATCATCCTTCACTTCGCCTTCTAAAACCAAAATGGTGTCTTTTTCCAATTTAGTTTGGGATTCAGTATAAAGCGTGGAATACATGGTCGCATCCAAACGCCCTGTATTATCATCCAGTTGCACAATCGCCATTTTGCCACGCCGACTGTTAACGATACGAACCCCTAATACTAAACCAATCACTTTTGCTGTTGAGCCGCGATTTGTTGGGCGCACTTTGGATAATGTCGTATAAGAAAAGTTTTTTAATTCATCCCGATATTGGTCAATCGGATGCCCTGTCAAATATAAGCCTAAACAATCTTTTTCACCATTTAAACGTTGAATGTCTGTCCATTCGGTTACATTTTCCGCATAAGGGATTTTTTCTTCAGCTTGCTCTTGTGGCGCATCGAACATACCAAATAAACTATTTTGTCCTGTATTTTTATCGCTTGCATGTTTTTCAGCCAACTTAATCGCAGTGTCTAATGATTTCATTGATACCGCTCGACTGACTCCCATATTGTCAAAACAGCCTGACTTCACTAAAGCTTCTAACACCCGACGATTGACTTTGCGCAAGTCTATTTTTTTACAGAAATCAAATAAATCATTGAATGCGTCATTTTCTTTACGTGACTGCACAATATTTTCAATTGCATTCTCACCAACCCCTTTAATTGCACCTAAACCGTATAAAATCGTGTTGTTATCTTCAATGGTGAATTTATGATCGCAGTAATTGACATGTGGTGATTTGACGGTTAATTTCATTTCACGACAATCATCCATTAAACCCACTACTTTATCGGTGTTATCCATATCTGAAGACAAAACGGCTGCCATAAATGCGGCGGGATAATGAGCCTTAAGCCATGCAGTTTGATAGGAAACGAAAGCATAGGCTGCACTGTGACTCTTATTAAAGCCGTAACCAGCAAATTTCTCCATTAAATCAAACACATAAGTTGCAATTTTTCCGTCAACATCACGTCCTGCTGACCCTTTCATGAAAATATCACGCTGTTGCGCCATTTCTTCAGGTTTCTTTTTACCCATACAATTGTGAGCAATAAAATCATTCGCTACAAAATTATGCGTATCAGGAATACTTAAATCAAAAACGGCTTCTTGACCTATTAGTTGAATATCGGTGATTTCATCCCAAAAAACGTCAGAATTTGCAATGGCTTGTAATTTTTGACTTTGTAATGCTTGAGCAAAATAACGAACACGCTGACGTGACAAACAGCGAGTGGGTTTACCCTTAAAACTCATCCCACTAGACATTGTGCCTGATTTTCGTCCTGCTGCTTGATCGATTTGAGACCAAGTTAAACCTATACGGTGTTTTTCTGCACCAATCAAACTCATTGCTTGCGGTGGTAAACTATGCTTAGATTGGTTATAGGTTTTGGCTTGAATTTTTTGCTGACAAAGTAGGGCTTTTTGTTGTTTTGCCTCAGAAAGAAAGGGAGCAATGATATATTGGAATTTTTCCATTTCCTCACGCCCCGTGATTTGTGCTCGATAAGAAATATGTGGCTGATTCTTATATTGGATTCTCTTGATATTAAATAAGCCAATAATGCCTAAGCGTAATAAAAGCTGTTGAATTTGAATAATCAGTTGTTCAGAGGTAGAAGTATAATCAGTATGTCCTATACTTGTATCAAAACTGCCATCGGTTGACCATAGCGTGCCTAAAAATAACTGTAATTGCTTTTCTGATAAACTAAAAACCCAATCAGGTATCAGTTTGTCACGAGAATGAGCACGTTGAACATGTTGGTCAATCCATTGATTAAACGCGGAAATGAAACCGATACGCACATAAATAACAGTTTTTTTGCCTTCATGTAACTGCTCATCAGTGGGTGGGATTTTATTAAACAAGGTATTTGCACACTGTTTAAAATCTTCAATTAATGCAGTATCTGTATTACAAAAATAACTACTTGAAGGCTTTTTCGTGGATAAATGTCCATCACCCAATAAATAAGCAATTAACTTAATTTGTGCATTACTAATGGTATTGACATTTTGTGCAGGAGCAAGCCTTCCCGCTAGTGCAATCCGCTCCCCTACCTTAAAATCAGCCAATGGTTGCCAACCTACTAATGTATAAAATAAATGGTCAGCCGTTGCTCGTATTTTTTTATTGGTTTTGGTTGTAATTTCCCATACTTCGCGCGTACCATTGGGATAAATTGCACTGATAGGCTTGGTTGTAATTTTCTGCGTTTCTAAATCTAAACTAAAAACCTCTCGACCTAACCAATATTCAGGATCATCAGCCACCTGTTGTAAAGTGGCATATTGCCCTGTTGCAGCATCAATAATTTGGGTTGAACCTGCTAAACAACGTCGTAAAATATCCGCCCCACCCAACGTGTAATTCGCTAATACTTGGGAAATTTGCATAACCTGTTCTTGATACAAAATAATGCCATAAGTCGGCTTCAAAACAGGCTCTAAATCAGGATGAGGATATTCAATTTCTGCGCGTCCATGCTTACGATTAATAAAATCATCCACCATCCCCGATTGCAACGGACCAGGACGGAAAAGTGCAACTAATGCAATAATATCTTCAAAACAGTCGGGAAGCAGGCGTTTTATCAATTCTTTCATACCGCGCGATTCCAACTGAAACACCGCTGTGGTTTGGGCATTTTTGAGTAAATCAAAAGACGCTTTGTCATCCAATGGAATTTCTAACATATCAGGGGCTTCACCACCGACTTTGACAATATTTTCCAACGCCCATTTAATAATCGTCAACGTCCGCAAACCTAAAAAATCGAATTTGACTAAACCAATTGATTCCACATCATTTTTATCAAGCTGCGTGACCATAGTATTGTCTGGATTGCCGTCCCAATACAACGGACAAAAATCAGTCAATTCAGAAGGGCCAATCACCACGCCACCCGCATGTGTGCCAACATTTCGATTTAAACCTTCTAACTTCAACGCCATGTCAATCAAAGCGGTTACTTCTTCATCATTTTGATAACGTTGATTTAATTGCTCTTCTTGTTCAAGGGCTTTGCTTAAAGTAATACCAATTTCAAACGGAATCATTTTAGAAATTTGGTCAACAAATGGATAAGGATGTCCTAAAACTCGCCCCACATCACGCACCACCGCTTTTGCTGCCATTGTGCCGAAAGTGATAATTTGAGAAACATGTTTTTTGCCATAAGTTTTAGCCACATATTGAATCACCCGATCACGTCCTTCCATGCAGAAATCCACATCAAAATCAGGCATTGAAACCCGTTCAGGATTCAAAAATCGTTCAAATAATAAATCGTATTCAATTGGGTCTAAATCGGTAATTTTTAACGCATACGCCACGATTGAGCCTGCACCCGAACCCCGCCCCGGTCCTACGGGTACACCATTGTCTTTTGACCATTGAATAAAGTCGGCAACGATTAAGAAATACCCAGGGAAACCCATTTGTAAAATCACATCAAGTTCGATTTGCAGCCGTTCATCATATTCTTGACGTTGCGGTAGTTTATCTTTTAAAACCGTTTGAAAGCGATAATCCAAGCCTTGACGCGATAAATCACAAAAATACTGATCCATGGTCATGCCTTCTGGCACGGGAAAATCAGGCAGATAATTTTTACCAAGGGTTAATTCAATGTTGCAACGTTGTGCAATCCGCCATGTATTTTCGATGGCTTCAGGAATATCACTAAATAAATCAGCCATTTCCTCAGGAGTACGTAAATATTGCTGAGGCGTATAAAGGTGTGGGCGGCGGCTATCATCCAATACATAACCATCATGAATACATACGCGAACTTCATGCGCTTCATAATCATCTGGCTTTAAAAAAACTACATCATTGGTGGCGACAACAGGCGTTTGAGTTTCGATGGCTAATTGCACCGCAGCATGAATATATTGTTCTTCTTGAGCGCGACCTGTGCGTTGTAATTCTAAATAAAATCGATTGGGAAAATGAGCTTTCCAGAATTGTAAATGTTGCTGAGCCGATGTGTAATGACTCGCCAATAATGCTTGACCAATGTCACCTAAACGTCCTGCGGAAAGGGCTATTAAACCTCCAGAACGTCCTTCAAACCATTCGCGCTGGATATGCGGTACATCTTTTTTCTGTCCTTCTAAATAACCAAGAGAAACCAATTCACTCAGATTGACATAGCCTTGGTGATTTTGGCATAACAACACCAAACGTGAGGCGGGTTCGCTGCCATTATCAATGACCACATCCGCGCCAATAATGGGCTTAATCCCTGCACTATTTGCGGCTTTGTAAAATTGAACCAATCCGTATAAATTACTAAAATCAGTCATGGCACAGGCGGGCATTTGTGCGGCTTGGGCTGCTTTGATTAAAGGCTTGATACGGACAAGACCATCGATCAATGAGAATTCGGTATGACAATGAAGATGAACAAAGCGTGGCATGGCAGATTATCAGAACAAATGAGATAGTCGTATTATAGCAACTCACACTAAACTGAAAATCCTAATTCGGATAAACAAAATATATTTCGTTGTTTTCTCTAAATCATCAGAGCTTGATTATCACAATGAGACTGCATCAATGCTGATTAGAGTGAACAGAAATTAAGATAAGAAATAGCATTTTAAGAATGCAGCAAGAACATTTAAACATATTCAAGGTATTGAAAAATAAAAATTATCATACCAAATAAGTAGATATAAATGATTTTAAATTCTTTAACTAACCACAATATATAAAGCTATCAGCTTATTTTTAAACCTATTCAAATTTAGAAAATCTTGCTTTAAGCTTAAAATTTAATTATTTCATCTATTTCATTTAATTTTTAAATCGCTACTGATCCGTTCTTATGAATAAAAATGACTTGAATCAATGTGTACTGACAAATCTTGTTTCTAGGTGATGAATCGATTAGTATTGATAGGTACTTGAGGGGAGGCGGTTTGTTTTTTGCATTTTTAATATGCAAATAAATAAACCCCAAAAATTAAACGTATAGCGAGGGTTGTTATGCAAACGGCTTTATTTGACCTACCTAACTATAAAGTGCATAACCAAATTTACGAAAGTGCAAGCTCATTAATTTATCGAGGTAAGCGAATTGATGACGATGTACCTATTGTGCTTAAAATTCAAAAAAGTGCATTTCCTTTACCTAGTGAATTGGTATGCTATCAACAAGAATTTGATATTACTAATAAAATAAAAAGTACTGGTATTATCCGAGCCTATGAATTACAGAAATATCACAACAAATTATATATTGTATTGGAAGATATCGATGGCTATTCGCTAAAGCAAATATTACAGAAACCAGAAAACGATTCATTCCCTATTGCTACTTTTTTGCCCCTTGCAATAAACATAGCGCAAACTGTCGCTGAAATTCATGCTAGTGATGTGATTCACAAAGATATAAATCCAGCAAATATTATATGGAATTCAACAACAAATCAGTTGAAAATAATTGATTTTAGTATTTCTTCTATTCTGCCAAGAGAAACCACAAAATTAAAAAACCCCAATCAATTAGAGGGCACTTTATACTACATCTCTCCAGAGCAAACGGGTCGAATGAACTGCAGTTTGGACTACCGAACCGATTTATATTCTTTAGGGGTTACATTTTACGAGTTACTCACTCAACAGCTCCCTTATAACAGTCTTGATCCACTGGAATTAATACATTGTCATATTGCTAAGCCAATGACACCACCTCATGAGATAAACCATCAGATTCCACCCATCGTTTCTAATATCATTATGAAATTAGTGGCTAAAAATGTGGAACAGCGATACCAATCAGCCTTAGGCCTAAAACATGATTTAGAAGTCTGCTTGGAATCTTTAGATGATTTACACTTGTTAAATTTCCCTCTGGCGCAAAAAGATAACTCTGCTCAATTTCATATTCCACAAAAATTATATGGGCGCAAAGCTGAAATCAATCAATTATTACAAAGCTTTGATCGAGTTGCTCAAGGTCATAAAGAAATGATATTGGTTGCAGGTTACTCGGGTGTGGGGAAATCTGCATTAGTCAATGCGGTGCATCTGCCCATGACTGAAAAAAATGCTTATTTTGCCTCAGGAAAATTCGATCAATATCAACGTAATACCCCTTATTCCGCGATTACCCAAGCTTTTGAAGATTTTTGTCAATATTTATTGATGGGAAATAAAACCGATTTGGCAGAGTGGAAACAAAATATTCTAAATGTGGTAGGGCAAAACGGGCAGCTATTAATTGATGTAATACCCGCTTTAGAGTACATCATAGGCAAACAAGCAGCGGTTGCCCAACTCAGCGCTCAAGCGGCGCAAAATCGATTTAATTTATTATTCAAGCGTTTTATGCAGCTCATCTGTCAAGCTGAACATCCATTTATATTATTTATTGATGATTGGCAGTGGGCTGATTCTGCATCATTGAATTTACTCAGCTTATTACTCAATGATACGGAATTACACTCTTTATTGGTGATTGGGGCTTATCGCAGTAATGAAGTTGATGAAACCCACCCTTTCCATATCACGGTAACTGAGTTGCAAAAACAACAACTTGCTATCCATACGATACAACTAGATAATTTGACCGAGCAAGATGTCAGCGAACTGATTACTGAGACTTTGCACCAACCTAGTCAATCAGTACAAGAATTGACTCAGTTAATCTATGAAAAAACCTTGGGCAACGCTTTTTTTGTCACCACATTCCTGAAAACATTATATGAAGAAGGCTTAGTCAATTTTGACTTAATCTGTAACCGTTGGTCATGGAATGTCCATAAAATTAGCCACAAAGCACTGGCTGATAATGTTGTAGATTTAATGGCGGGTAAAATTCGTAAACAAGCAGCAAACACCCAAAAAATATTGCAATTGGCCGCGAGTATTGGCAGTCAGTTTAATTTGCACACCCTATCAATGATTTATAACCAACCTTTAGCTGAAACATTCGCTGCACTTTGGCCTAGTGTCACAGAAGGTCTGATTATTCCTCTGAATGATAATTACAAGTTATTGGAAAATGTTGAACATGCAGGTTCTGCCTTATTTAAATTCCAGCATGACCGTATCCAACAAGCCGCGTATGTGTTAATTCCTGCCTCTGAGAAACCAATCTTACACTTAAAAGTGGGACGCTTACTACTACAATATCAAGATAATAAAGAAGAAAAAATATTTGAGATTGTGCAGCAACTTAACCGTGGTATTGAGTTAGTCCAACAACTGGCAGAAAAAATAACGATTATTAAGTTGAATTTACAAGCGGGTCAACGGGCTATTGATGAAGCCGCATATCATGCTGCAATCGAATATTTACACATTGGACGCAATCTTAGCAACCAGATAATGTGGGAAACTAATTACAGTTTAATTTTAGATATTTATGTTTTTTCAGTGAAAGCCGCTTTGCTCATCAGTGATTACCAACAAGCAGAGCAACTGAGCAAAATTGTATTGCAACATGCTAAAACTGATTTGGATAAAGTCCGCGTTTATGAATTTGAATTACTATCTTATGCAGTAAAAAATCAGGTTGAAGATGCTGTAGATGTTGGGCATAAAGTGTTGGAAATGTTGAATTTAACATTAAATGATGCGCCACCTACTGAACAAAATCCAAGCGTGTATGAAAACCTAGCTGATATGTTAGACCCCGCGAGTTTATTCATGTATCGAATTATGGTCTCGATTTATGTACCCTCTTTTCATGTTAACCCTAAGTTAGGGATGCAAAACGCATTCACCATGTTGCAATTGCTGCATGATAAAGGCAATTCTCCATTGTCTTCTTTTATTTATGCCTTTTACGGTGTATTGCGCATAGGCAGTGCTTTGGATATTGACACGGGTTATCAATTTGGCCAAATGGCATTGCGATTAATGGATAAATACCAAGCTCGGGAAATTAAATGCAAAGTATTTACTGCCTATTACGCGCAAATCAAACCATGGAAAGAACCGTTTCAAAATTCCTTAGCACCTCTTAAAAATACAGTACAAATTGGCCTAGAAACAGGAGATTTAGAGTTTGCAGGTTATGCCTCAATGCACTATTGTTCAACCTTATTTTTATGTGGAAAACCATTGGCAGAGCTAAGCAAGGAACTGCCTGTTTATGTCAAAATGGCACGTAATCACAAACATCCATTTCCAGAATTTTATCTTAGTTTATGGGGACAACTTGCACATAATTTAATGGGTAATTCAGAAGATGTTCTGCTCTTAAAAGGTGAATTGATCGACGAAACCCAGCAAACAGATAATCCTATTTTTAATATTCCGCCCTTGAAGTTCACGGCCTTGCTGAGCAAAAGTATTTTAAATTATTTGTTTGGGCATTATGAACAAGCTTTAGAATGCGCAGAACCATTGGAACAACTGGGCAAATCATTAATGGGCGTATTATCTCCCAGCCAAAGTTATTATTATTATTCCTTAATTGCTCTGGCTTTATACCCTGAAGCTACACCAAAACAGCAACAACAACACCTCAAAACGATTAAACGTTATCAAGAACGTCTCGCAACTTGGGCGCATTTCTGTGCTGCTAATTTTCAGCATAAATATGATTTAGTTGAGGCGGAATTGGCGCGGGTTTTAGGAGATTATTGGAAAGCCAGCCAGTTTTATGAAAAAGCGATCCAAGGGGCACAACAAAATGAATATTTACATGATGAAGCGTTAGCAAATGAGTTAGCAGGAAAATTTTATCATCAGCAAAATATGGCCAAAGTCGCTCAAGCTTATATCAATGAAGCTCATTACCACTATAGTCAATGGGGCGCAAAACCTAAAACAGAACAGCTTCAACAAGATTATGCGATGTATTTTGTTGAATCCAAACTTCAATCTTCAACGATCAATGCAGATAAAACCATTCATAGTTCTCATGGTGTACAAGCCACTCAATATTCGACGGGAGAGTTTTTTGATTTAACTACTATATTACAAGCATCACAGGTGTTATCAAGCGAAATAAAATTAGATAAACTACTGATTGCAATGATGAAGATTGTGATAAAAAATGCAGGGGCAGATAAAGGATTTTTACTGTTACCCAAACAAGAGCAGTGGCTTATTCAAGCTGAAGCTATGCTTGATCACCAGCGGGTTAAAGTTCTACAATCAATTGATATAGAACAGAATAGTGTATTATCTAATAGTATTGTTAACTTTGTGATTCGCACCCATAAACATGTTGTGTGGCCAAATCAAGATAAAAAATTTGATTTCAAAAATGATACGTATTTTCAACAATCACAGCCACAATCTATATTGTGTATGCCTTTATTAAATAGAGGCAAATTAGTTGCGGTCTTATATTTAGAGAATAAAGATACCAAACATGCGTTTACTGAACAACATCTGGAAACATTGTGCTTGTTATCCTCGCAAATTTCAATTTCAATTGAAAATGCCCAGTTTTATGCTGAATTAGAAATCAAAGTTGAAGAACGTACGGCGGAATTAAAAGCCCAGAATGTGGTTTTAGAAGATTTAAACCGTGAGAAAAATGCCATGTTAGGTATTACCGCCCATGACTTAAAAAACCCGATTGGTATTGTGCGTGGCTATGCTGAAATGGTTGAAGAAGATATTGATGACATGGAAGAGGGTGAAATCCTTGATTCTATGCAAAAAATCAAAATAACATCTAACCAAATGTTGGATCTCATTAAGAATCTGCTTGATGTTAGCGCATTGGAGTCTGGAAAGTTAAACCTTACGATTGAACAGCAAGATATTTTATTGCCCTTTCAAGAATTATTGGTAGTGTATGAACAGCTAGGTTTAGAAAAAAATATCATTGTGCATCATGAGCCAACTGAAACCCAATGCCTTGCTTACGTTGATAGCACCGCAATACGACAAATTTTAGATAATTTAATTTCCAATGCGGTTAAGTATTCACCACCTGATCGTAATGTGTATTTGTATATGGAAAATATTATTGACAGGAAAATAGTCCGATTTGAAGTAAAAGATGAAGGACCTGGCTTGAGCAAAGACGATCAATCTAAACTGTTTGGTAAGTTTGCCAAGTTAACACCAAAGCCAACAGGTAAAGAGCATTCCACAGGTTTAGGTTTGTTTAGTGTCAAAAGATTGATTGAGCAAATGGGGGGGAATATTCGTTGTGAGAGTAAATTAGGTCATGGTTGTTCATTTATTGCTGAGTTTGCCATGCAATCGCTAGAATCGGCTTAGTATAGAGGATGAACCAACATTGATTGAATCAGTTAGATTTTTTAGATAAGCGATAAGAAATAAATAGGCAGGGTTTTGTTGTAAAACCCCACCTATACTAAGCTAAAATTTAGCCTTTAACTGCACGATTGTCGATTAAGTCATCAACTACGCTAGGATCAGCTAAAGTTGAAGTATCGCCTAAAGCATCCACTTCATTCGCTGCAATCTTACGTAAAATACGACGCATAATCTTACCAGAACGTGTCTTAGGTAAACCTGGAGACCATTGAACCACGTCTGGAGAAGCGATAGGACCAATTTCCGCACGAACTAATTTAACTAAGTCTTTGCGTAATTCTTCAGTCGGTTCAACACCCGCCATCAAAGTCACATAAGCATAGATGCCTTGACCTTTAATGTCATGTGGATAACCCACAACCGCTGCTTCTGCAACCGCATCATGTAATACTAACGCGCTTTCAACTTCAGCTGTACCCATACGGTGACCAGATACGTTGATTACGTCATCAACACGACCTGTAATCCAGTAGTAGCCATCTTCGTCACGACGTGCGCCGTCACCTGTGAAGTAGTTACCTGGGTATGTTTTCAAGTAAGTATCAATGAAACGTTGGTGGTCGCCAAAGATAGTACGCATATGACTAGGCCAAGCACGCTTGATAATCAAGTTACCTTCAACTGCGCCTTCTAATTCTTCGCCTTCGTTAGAGACCAATGCTGGCTCAACACCAAAGAAAGGACGTGTTGCAGAACCTGGCTTCAATTTAGTTGCACCTGGAAGAGGTGAGATTAAAATGCCACCTGTTTCAGTTTGCCACCATGTATCAACGATTGGACATTTTTCTTTACCAATTACACGGTAGTACCATTCCCAAGCTTCTGGGTTAATTGGCTCACCGACTGAACCTAATAATCTAAGATCGCTTAAGTCACATTTATTAACAAACTCTTCGCCTTGACCCATTAATGCACGGATCGCAGTAGGTGCTGTATAGAAAATATTCACTTTATGTTTTTCACACACATTCCAGAAACGGCTTGCATCTGGATAAGTTGGAACACCTTCAAACATTAATGTGGTTGCACCGTTAGCCAATGGACCATAAACGATGTAAGAATGACCTGTAACCCAACCTACGTCAGCTGTACACCAATAAACATCACCATCGTGATAGTCAAAGATGTATTTATGCGTCATTGCTGTATATAACAAGTAACCCGCTGTATTGTGCTGAACGCCTTTAGGTTTACCTGTTGAGCCAGAAGTATAAAGAATGAATAATGGGTCTTCTGAGTCCATTTCTTCAGCTGGACATTCAGGAGAAACTTTAGCCATTTCTTCTTCGTACCAGATGTCACGCCCGTCTTGCATAGGCACGTCACCATCAGTACGTCGTACAACAATGATTGATTCTACACATGTGTTACTAGCGGCTTTATCTACGTTTGTTTTTAATGGTACACGACGACCACCACGTAAACCTTCGTTTGCAGTGATAACCACTTTACAATCAGAATCGACAATACGATCTCTTAATGCTTCGGGAGAGAAACCACCGAATACGATAGAGTGAACTGCACCAACACGTGTACATGCTAACATCGCTGCCGCAGCTTCAGGAATCATTGGCAAATAAAGACAAACACGATCGCCTTTCTTAACACCACGAGCTTTAAGCACATTGGCTAAACGGCTCACCTCTTCATGTAATTCTTTGTAAGTAATTTTTTTGTCATCATTAGGATCATCGCCTTCCCAAATGATGGCCACTTGGTCGCCGCGAGTTTCTAAATGGCGATCTAAGCAGTTATAAGAAACATTAAGTTTTGCGCCTTCAAACCAACGAATTTTGCCTTCATGGTAATCGCAGTCTTGCACTGTATCCCATTTTTTGAACCAAGTAACAAACTCATCAGCTTGCTCAGCCCAGAAATTGTCAGAGTCGTTGATAGAACGATCATACATTTCTTTATATTTTTCGTCTGAAATGTGAGCTCTAGCGGCTGCTTCTGGAAGAATGTCGTAGACTTTTTCCTCTGACATTACAGTATCTCCTTGATTTTTATATGGTTATTTTGACCATAAAATGGGCGGTTATAAAACCTACTAGTAGTTATTATGTAGACTGGCCTTAAAACACAGCCTTCTCTCTTGCTCTCTAAAATCTATAAACAATGGTTTTGTTTACAAAATGTGGTATAGAGGTATTTTTTAAAATTCTAAAGAAAATATAATCATTCTTATAATTGTTTTTTATTATAAACTAAAGTTATAACAAGAAGGAAGCATCATAACGATGTTCGCACAATAATAGCAACTATTTTAAATCTAACAACCTGTTTTTACGATGCAAAAAAGAATCGATTTAACTTAAAAAATTCTAATGATTACTTGAAATACACGCTGTAAAATGGCTAAAACAGGTTTTCTTGAGTTTTCGATAAAGAGATAGATTAGGGCGCAGAAAAAGCGTAGTTTCCATAAGGATATAAAACCAATGAAAATTAACTTTGCTGTTCGGCAATGAATTTGTTACCTTTATCTTTTGACGACAATTCTTACACAGTAAAAATGAAAATAAAAATTGGTATCGTTGGTGGCACAGGTTATACGGGTGTTGAGTTATTACGGTTATTGGCCAAACATCCTCAAGCCCAACTTGAAATTATCACTTCACGCGGTGAAGCGGGTAAACCTGTTACTGAATTATTCCCCAATTTACGTGGTTATATTGATTTATGCTTTAGTGAACCCGATTTTGAGGCCTTAAGTCGATGTGATGTGGTGTTTTTTGCAACCCCTCATGCTACAGCCATGTATAACGTTCCACAGTTAATTAAAGCTGGAACTAAAGTCATTGATTTGTCCGCTGATTTTAGAATAAAAGACGTAAAATTATGGGAACAATGGTACAACGTAGAACATGCGTGCCCAGAATTGATTGATATGGCTGTTTATGGTTTGCCTGAATTACATCGTCAGCAAATTGCCCAAGCTCAACTTATTGCCTGTCCGGGGTGTTATCCAACTTCGATGCAATTGGGCTTAATTCCCCTCATCGAAGCGGGTCTTGTGGATACGCAAGATTTAGTGGTTGATGCAAAATCAGGGGTCAGTGGTGCAGGACGTAAAGCGTCGATTGCAGGATTAATGGGAGAAGCTGGTGAAAGCTTTAAAGCTTATGCTGCGTCTGGACATAGACATTTACCAGAAACCATTGAAAGTTTAAGTCGAGTGGCTCAACATCAAATACAATTGACTTTTGTCCCGCATTTAGTGCCTATGGTTCGAGGGATGCAAGCAACTATTTATGCTAATTTGACTCAGCAGCCCAGTCAGTCATTACAAGAATTGTTTGAACAACGTTATCAAAATGAACCTTTTGTTGATGTTTTACCACAAGGTAGCCATCCTGAAACCCGTAGTGTGCGTGGTGCTAATAGCTGTCAATTGTCGATACATCAGCCTCAAAATAGTTCAAAGGTCATCGTTTTATCTGTGATTGATAATTTGATGAAAGGAGCGGCGGGTCAGGCGGTACAAAATATGAATATTATGTTTGATTTGCCTGAAACGGCAGGTTTGGACATTATTGGTTTATTACCTTAATTTATAGCTGTATCAATGGGTTAGTAAAAAAATACTTCGGGATGGCTTTAAGGATGGGCAATCTTGAAGAGCCGCATATCATTTTGAAATCAAAGATAGCTAAACCCTTAGAAGTGTATATTTTTGCATTCCCTTAATGACCTTTGAGGCAGCTTAAATAACGATTGTATCAGTAATCATTGTCTTTAACATATTTAGGAATCCACGTTTGAGGTGGCATCATGTCAGGTTGTAATGTTCCATTTTCGAGCCAAATACAATGGATTTCTCCATATTGGTACAAGGCGCACTTAAATGTCTAATACCAATACCTCGCGTTATTACAATCCATCTTCACGCACTTACTCTTATGCTCGCCGGGAATATTCCACTGTTGAGCTGTTACGCGATCCTCAGAAACGAGCAACTTATTATGAAATGCTAGAATATTTCTATAATTTCCTCGATGTTTGCCAAGATAAAAGTTTGTGTAGTTATTTACTTGAAGTGTTGGAACGTAATAATTATTCAGAGATGTTAAACGCCTATGATCGCCTGTTAGAGACGTATGAAAAATTACATCCATTCGAAAATCTATCTTTAAATTCCAAATCTCAATTTAACTCATTGATTGGTATTACGCTGATTGCAGTGGTGATGGCAATGATATGGTTTTTCCTAGGTTATGTTGATGAACAGAAACAAAGCCATCACAATTTTTTCAATTCTAAACCTGAAGTAAATGATGCCTTTGGTCATCCTAATACAATTCAACCTACTTTATATCCTGATTTCCAAGGTAATTTTGAGGGTCAAATTGGTAGTAAGCTTAAAATTAAAATGTTTTTGCGGGCGAATAAAGGCAAGGTATACGGGTTTTATTTTTATACCAAATTCAGACGTAATATTCGTTTAGAAGGTAAAATTAATCCCGTTGGTGATATTTTGATGAATGGTTCAACCAGAGAGGAAGGGCATGTTGATATTTTCAGGGTGCAGCTGACAGAATCAGGCAAAATTTATGGTACTTGGATTGATGCCAATGATACTGCACGAGAGCTCAAGTTTCGGGCGGAAGAAATTTAACCGCTTTGATAGCTAATTCTTACTTTATATTCTTAAAATAATCTATATAATTCCTTGGAAAATTAACACATAAGCAAATTTCATCAAATGATAGAACGATTAAAAAAGCTGTGGCGTAATTTTCGAAGAACGATTCTGATCTCATTGGGATTATTAATTTTTCTGATAGGTCTTATCACATTCCCGCTGCCATTACCGATGGGTTTGCCACTATTGACAGTTAGTAGCATTATTTTATTGCGTAATTCTTCCCGAGCCAGATTGAGTTTTCGTCGTCTAAAAAAATGGGCAGCAACACATTCTAAACCTCAAGTGATACACGGGTTTTTGAAAAAAATAGAAGCCATGGTTTATACTCAAAAAATTAATTTGCTAAAGAAAAAACGTGGCTTTATTGAGGAAGTGAAGGAAGTAGACTTATAAATCAACGCGTGCAACAAGGTCGGTTTCAGTTTTATGTGTTAAGGACTGCCAGTTATTAAAGGGCTAGCAGTCCGAAAATGAGATATTTTTATAACACTTAAGCTAGAATCTACTAAATTAAAATGTTTCAACCAAAAGTGATTGTATAGTCAATTCCGTCTCGAGTGTGAGGACTGGCAGTCCTGAAATACTTTAAATATCAAATAGTTTTAAAACATAGGACTGCCAGTCCTGTATCATCTTAAAATAAAATGACTATAGTTAATAAATTTTATCCAAAACATACTCACCAATAGCCAACGGACAAACATCATCACTGCCGTCACAACGGGTGATTGCTAATTTAGCACGGCTATCAGTTTCAGGGATTAAAGTTGCTTCAATTTCTGTTGATGAAAACTGCCCTTCTAGCTGTATTGAATCTAATTTATTTGCACCAATCAACGCGAACCATTCACCTTGTGCTCCTAATACGATGAGTGCCACAAAATCCTGATTGCTGGTAAATGTAAAATAAGCGGTTGCTTGTTCACTTTGCCATAAGCCTTGATAAAGATGTAATTTTGGCACATATTGTTCAATAAAATTGGTGAACGCAGCGGGCTGAGTATAAACACCATACGCATTTTCACCCGCACACAATGGGCCTTTCTCTTTGCCGCCAAAACTGACTACACCTAATTGTTGCCATTGTCCAGCTTCATCTTGAATTACTAAAGGGCCACCGCTATCACCCACACAACTGTCTTTGCCGCCTTCTGCATAACCTGCACAAATCGAATACGGTAAAATAATCTCCTCACCTATATAAGCCTTTTGACACACACCCAAGCCAACCAAAGGCAGTTTGACGTGCTGTAAAATATCAGGATAAACCCGCGCGGAAGCGACAGTGCGTCCCCATCCCATGGCAATGGCTATATTACCCGCGTCAAATAAATCTGAATCGTCATCACGTACGATTGAAATGGGTTCAACTGAAGTGACTGGATTTTTTAGTTTAACTAAGCCTATATCAGGGAAGATGACATCACTTTTATTCTTCCAATCAGGATGTTGAATAATTTGTTCGACCTCAACTTGCAAGGCTTCAGTTTCCCATTCTCGATAATCATACGCACCGATGACCACAAAAATTTCACTGGAATCTAAGGTTCTTGTACCCGCGCTATTATCTAAGCAATGTGCAGCGGTTAAAACCCATTGAGGATGAATTAACGAACCCCCACAATATGACTCGTTATCACCTGTCTCATGAATGCTCACAATCCAAGGATAAGCCCCTTCTGTGGCATCTTCTCCCCCAACAATCCGTGTCTGCCGTTCTGCAAAAACGTTTGATTGGAAGCTAAGCAATATGAAAAGACAAGCCAAAATAGAACGAACACGCATGATTTTCTACCCTACTATATAAATGGTTATTTCATTAAAGTGTAATAAAGGCTGACAACCCTTCAATAAATAAGACTGGTTAATTTAAATATTTTTTCTTTCGCAATACTAAATAAGAAAATTATACAATAAAATCATATTATTATGCTTTTTATAAATACAATTTGAATTCATCATAAAACAATTATTGGCAAAATGCGAGATTGATGTTTTTAGCTGAAAATCGAAAATATCAAATCGGTAATCGAAAATATTTAAATAACCAGCTACAATAGTTAGATATTTATTTTTGCTTTTAGGAGTTTTTCTATGTTTAGAGCTTTGATATTACTCACTTTATTGAGTATCAGCCATTTAGCAATCGCTGAAATTATTTCGCTTAATAACTTTATTAATTCAATGGTTAATGAGCATGGATTTGATAAAAAGCAATTGCAACAACTATTCAAACAAGTTAAGAAAAAAAATAGCATTTTAAAAGTAATGAAACGCCCCGGTGAAGCCAAGCCTTGGTATGAATATCGTAAAATTTTCTTAACCTCTGACCGGATTAAAGAAGGTGCTATTTTTTGGCGTAAACATGCAAAAACATTAGCACAGGCAGAAAAAACCTATGGCGTGCCTGCTGAAATCATTGTTGCAATTATTGGGGTTGAAACCTTCTACGGCAAACAATTTGGCAAGTTTCGTGTCATTGATTCTTTATATACTTTAGGTTTTCATTATCCGAAACGGGCTGATTTTTTCCGCAAGGAGCTAGGAGAATTTTTACTACTGACTCGTGAGGAAAAACTGAATCCGTTACAACCAAAAGGCTCTTATGCTGGGGCGATGGGTTATGGGCAATTTATTCCTAGTAGTTATCGCAATTATGCTATCGATTTTGACCGTGATGGACAACTCAATTTATGGAATGATGTAGAAGATAGTATTGGTAGTATCGCCAACTATTTACGCAACTATTCTGTAAGTTATGGCTGGAAACCCAATCAGCCCGTGATTAAAGCCACAAAAGTGCGTCCAAATGCGGTTAGTACTTTATTGGGATTAGAATTTAAACCAAAATTAACCGTGCGTCAGTTGAAACAGAAAGGCTTACAATTTGCTACTAATAAATATGACAATCATCTGGGTTTGTTGATAGATTTAAAAACCGAGCAAAGCACGTTGTATTGGGTTGGTTTTAATAATTTTTATATGATTACTCGTTACAACAAAAGCAATCGTTATGCGATGGCAGTCTATCAGTTATCCCAAGCAATTAAGGCCAGCTATAATGAGTAAATGGATACGCTATGGGGCTTGTTTTCTGAGTCTGTGCTTATTGCAAGCTTGTAGTGCAGTAGCAGAACAACCCGTGGTAAAAACAGAAGTTCAAGCAAAACCTGTAATTGTACGACCGACACAACAGCAGCCTATCGTTGTAAAACCCGTACAAGCAACACCGCCACCTGATATTCGTGGATTTCGGCAAAAAACCTATGCCACTTGGTACAATATCGCCGAACACGGTAGCCCCACGACAAATGGTGATATGTATGATTACTATGCTATGACGGCGGCTCATCAGAACTTGCCTTTCGGCAGTCAAGTGCGGGTACGACATTTGGCCACAGGCCGCAGTATCATCGTTACGATTAATGACCGTCAAATCTCTCCCGATATTAAACTATCAATTTTTGCTGCTAAACAATTAGGCGTTTGGGGCAAAGCACAGCCGATGGTATCCATTGAAGGATTGAGCGTAAAGCAAGTGCGTTGATTCAAATTGGATTTTTTCAGGATTGCCAACCCTAGAATCATTGGCGTTGTTAAGTAAGTTAATTTAGGAAAGTGGTTTACATGTTAAATATACCCAGTTTGCAAATTGGTTCTCATCAGTTACCGAATTGTTTAGTACTTGCGCCGATGGCGGGTGTCACCGATCGCCCATTTCGGCAACTCTGTAAACAAATGGGGGCGGGAATGGCAGTATCAGAAATGATTTCGTCTAATTCCTTGCTTTGGGGTAGTGAGAAAACCAAGCGTCGCGCAGATCATACAGGTGAAATTGAGCCTCGCTCAGTACAAATCGCAGGGTCTGATCCTAAATTAATGGCGGAAGCGGCACAACATAATGTCAATAACGGTGCACAAATTGTTGATATTAATATGGGTTGTCCTGCAAAAAAAGTCTGTAATGTGATGGCGGGGTCTGCATTGTTGCAAGATGAAGATTTAGTTAAACGCATTTTGGATGAAGTGGTGAATGCGGTTGATGTGCCTGTGACGTTGAAAATCCGCACGGGTTGGAATAAAGAGCAACGTAATGCAATCAATATTGCCCGAATTGCGGAACAAGCAGGTATACAGGCTTTGTCGATTCATGGTCGGACGCGGGCTTGTGCGTATAAAGGTGAGGCTGAATACGATACGATTGCGGCGGTAAAAGCGGCTGTCAACAATATTCCTGTGATTGCAAACGGCGATATTCGTACCCCTGAAAAAGCCAAGTTTGTTTTAGAATATACCAAAGCTGATGGGATTATGATTGGACGTGCAGCACAGGGCAAACCTTGGATATTTCGAGAAATTTGGCATTATTTGCAAACAGGTGAAATATTGCCAGAACCTTCCGTATTTGAAGTTCGTGATATTTTATTGAAGCACATGGAAAACCTGTATCAGTTTTACGGGGAATACACGGGTGTGCGTATGGCGCGTAAACATTTAAGTTGGTACAGCAAAGGCCAACCTCATGCCGCCTTGTTCCGCAATACAGTTAATCGTGTTGATTCAACCTCTGAGCAAATGCGTTTAACTCATGAATTCTTTGAACAAATTGCAGCATAATTTATGTCTTTGATGGTTTACTTCTGTTTAATCCCTATTTTTGAATATGGAGATTGGCTTTAAACTGGGTTTGATTGCGGCTATGTGCTCTTTTTCCATAGCCCAAAACCATTAATATAATTAAATAATCTATTCTGTAAATATCAACTCTGAACGCTTAGCATTTTTTTAGCAGAAAACCGCTTAAATATCCCTTTTATCAATTTACAATTCTTTCATACTTTAGTTATGCTAGAATTACTAAAAGTGTCATTTTTTTAGCAGCATATAAATTAAAACAACAAGTTGAAGACCAAATAAAAAGCATTGATTTGTTTATTACACACTTGATGTTTTTCTTCAAAAATAATTTATTATCTTAGCTTTTGTATTTAATGAATATTATCGAGTTATATAGCTTGAGAATCATACTTGAGCGTTATAAACAAATCCATTAAAACAGACTAAAAGAACGCTGCTATTCCTAAAAAGGAGAGCTAAAATGAATCGTAATTATTTATTTAAAATACTATTCTTTATTAATTTATTATTCAGCATTTC
>JADGDW010000054.1 GCA_016744725.1 Candidatus Albibeggiatoa sp. nov. BB20
AAAACACGTTAATATAAGCTACAATACGTGCGTTAAAGTACAATATAATAAGAACGATGATAATGTGCCGTTGGGTATAATCACTTGCTTCCCTATAGTCAGTCTGAATACAGGCTGGGCTACACGAGAACATGAATATTGAATCACTAAGACCATTACTGCTAGGTATACTCTTTTTATCCATTCTGCTGTGGTTTGGCTATAAAAACAGCGAAGAAGTACTAGCACCAGATGATGAAATACATATTGCATTTGTAGGTCCTCTTACAGGTTCGGGTGCGGACGAAGGTTTGGCTTTAAAGCAGGGTGTCGAGCTTTACATTAAGCAACTTAATGAAAGTGATGAAGGCGGTGTCAATGGCAAATATATCATACTTGATGTTTACGACGATCAAAATAAACCTGAATTAGCAAAAAAAGCAGCTCGAGAAATTGTAGAGGCGAACCAAGCAGTTGCGGTTGTTGGGCATTACTATAGTTCCTGTTCTATTGCGGCAGGTGAAGTCTATCAACGCAGTGGCATTCCTGCCATTACCCCAGGTTCTACTAACGTTAAAGTCACGGAAGAAAAAGACTGGTATTTCCGCACGATTTTCAATGATGATTTGCAAGGGCGTTATATAGCGAACTATCTGCAAAAAGTATTAAAGCAAAATGTTGTCAGTGTCATTCATCATGATAATACTTATGGTAAAGATTTAGCTCGTGTGCTTGAAGAAACTTTGACTAATTTAGGTGGTACTGTTCCTTACAGCTATGAATTTTCTAGGACAGCACCTGACTTAGATGAACGCTTAGATGAAATTGTTGATGAGTTAAAAACCAAAACAGAAAAGGAAGTAGGTTTTATCTTCTTAGCTACATTTGCTGGCAATGGTGCAAAACTGGTTTCTCGCCTTAAAGATGCAGGGCTTAAATTTCCTATTATCGTTCCTGCTGCATTTGACTCCAAGACTTTCCTAAATACTTTCAAAGACATGCCTGAAGAAAAGAAAAACCCAGGCTACTATACTGATGGTATTTATATTACAACCCCGCTTATTTACGATACTGCAAACGAAAAAGCCCAAGAATTCAAAGACGCCTACAAGACTGAATATACAGAAGAAGCTAATTTGCGCGTGCCTTTTGCCTATGATGCCGCAATGGTGATTATGGAGGCAATTAAACAAACTAATGTCTATGGTAAGCCTGAGACAATCCGTGATGATCGGAGTAAAATTCGTTCGTTCTTAGAGAATATGGATAACTCTGGGCAAGCAATTGAAGGTACGACGGGGTTTAACTATTTTGATGAATATGGCGATGCACAAAAACCTGTTGCTGTTGGTACGTATAAAAATAACCGTATCGTATCTGCGTTAGTACAGTTGCAAGATGTACGTAATCCTAATGAAATTGTAGACTTAGAAAAAGCGGTGCAAGAGGGACATATACTCACCATTGATAATAAGTATTTATATAAAACTAATGTGGTTTATGTTGGGGTTAAGATCAATGAAATACATGATTTAGACTTGCGAAATAGAGAGGCTAAGTTAGATTTTTATGTTTGGCTACGCTATCGTGGGGAAGATATTCATCCTGAAGAACTTGATTTTGTTAATGCAGTGAATTCAATTCATTTATTAAGTTCGGCGGATATGGATGAAGACGATGTCAAATTGCCCGTTTTTAGTAATGAAAAAGAAAATGACCAGCAGATGACTTACCGTTTTTATCGTCCGATTAATATTGAAAAAATTGGTGATATGCAGCATCGCCTTTACCGAATTAAAGAACCCTTCAAAATCGACTTTTTACAACGACCTTACGCCTTACGTGAACATGTGCTGGGTGTCAGCTTTCGCCACCGTGATTTAACCCGCAATAATTTAATTTATGTGACGGATTATGTGGGTATGGGTGATGAAGAAGAATCGCTGAATAAATTACGTCAATCTAAAGTATTTAGCACCTCATTAGATTGGTCTTTAAATCGCTTATGGTTTTTCCAAAAAACGATTAAAGAGAATGCGTTAGGTAGTTTGCAATATTTAAATATTGTCGGTGGTGCAATTGAATTTTCCCAGTTTAATATGGGGGTGCAAATTGTCAATAACACCTTCACTTTGCGTCGTTCAATTTCTCGTGGCACTGCGGATAATGTTTTGCTGCTCAGCAGTATTGTGATTTTATTGCTGGGTTTTCGACGTACCGCGTTTAAATATTTCTCCAAAACGATTTGGATATTTCAAGCCCTATTCTCATTTCTACTACTCATGTCGAGTGAAGTTGTATTGCTCAGTTGGGTGGTTGAAGAGAATATTTTCCGTGACCTTACGGTGCTGATTAAAATCTATGACATACTGTGGTGGATTATTCCTGCAATTTTGCTGCATTTAGCGGTAGAACGCTTCTTATGGACACCTGTAGAAGAACGAACTGGGCGTGCAATTCCACGGATTGGGCGGCGTTTCGTCTCATTTTCAATTTATATGCTGACCGCCTTAGCGATTGTGGCATTTGTTTATGACCAGAAATTAACAAGCTTACTTGCCACTTCTGGTGTGATTGCGATGATTATTGGTTTGGCGATTCAGATCAATATTTCTAATATCTTCTCAGGTATGGCGATTAATATTGAGCATCCTTTCAGAGTTGGTGACTGGGTACAAATTGGCGAATTTGAAGAAGGCAAAGTGGTTGATATTACGTGGCGGACAACGCGGATTATTACTCGTATGGGTTGTATTCTGAGTATCCCTAATAGTATGGCGGCTGAATCAACCATTCATAACTATGATTATCCTGATGATACTTTTTGGTTGCGCTTTATCGTGCATGTTCATCCTTCCCACCACCCAGAACGAGTACGCAAAATTATTCGTGATGCGGTTTTATCAACTGAGGTCGTATTAAAAACGCCAGAACCCTTTATTATATTCCGTGGATTAAGTGATTGGGCTGCTGATTACTTAGTGTATTTCGTGGTACGTGACTATGCTTGGAGACTGCTGCATGAGGAGGCGGTATGGCTACGAATATGGATTCACCTGAATCGAGCAGGTATTGCACCTGCCATCCAGCGACAGGAAATACATTTATTCAAAGGGGTAAAAGAAAGGGGGGAGGAGGCGGCGACGAAACCTATTACACTACTTCAAGAGGTGACGCTTTTTAGACCATTTTCTGACAAAGCGAAGAATTACTTAAGTGATTGTATGCACAAACATCGCTTTAGCGAAGGAGATATTATCGTTCGTCAAGGTGATGAGGGTAATTCCTTATTTATTATTGTAGAAGGTGTAGTAGGCGTTCGAGTTCAAACCCCTGAGGGTGAGTCAATTGAGGTGGCGCGTTTAGGCGCAGGTGAATTCTTTGGTGAGATGGCATTACTCACTGGGGAAGACCGCGCTGCCACCATCATTGCTTTAACCAGTACTTATTTATTTGAAATTACCAAAGAAGACATCAAGCCATTACTTGAAAATGAGCCAGATGTGCGGGCATTAGTGACTAAAGTCTTGACACAACGTCAAATGATGACACAATCACAAATGCACACTGAACATCATGACAATGTTGAAGAAGAAGCGGCATATAAAAAACTGCTCGATAGAATTGAAAACTTCTTTGGATTGCGCAGTAAAAGTTAAAGCTCCAAATTGGGAGAGCAAGAGTGAAATTAATTAAGCTTTTAGCATTAGCATGGATAGCATCCCTTCTCATGAGTTGTGGGGGCTCTGAGCCTGATGATCAAGCCGGTTTATCAACCATCACTTGGGATATGCCTACACCTTATTCTGATGCGGTTTTCCACACTCAAAATATCCATCAATTTGCTGAGGAAGTGAAGCAACTGACACAATATAAGTTGCAAATTCAAGTACATTCTGGTGCGGCATTGTATAAACATCCTGAAATCAAACGAGCTGTACGGAGTGGACAAGTTCCTATTGGTGAAATTTTAATCTCTTTGCTTGGCAATGAAGACCCTTTATTTCAAGTAGATTCATTACCCCTGTTAGCAACCAGCTATGACCAAGCTCGTAAATTATGGCAGGTTTCGCGCCCAGAAATTGAAGCATTATTGGATAAACAAGGCTTAAAGCTGCTCTATGCTGTGCCTTGGCCACCACAAGGTTTATATACGAACAAACCTATTGCAGTTATGGGTGATATGCAAGGCGCGAAAATTCGGGTTTATAATGCCCTATTATCACGTTTAGTTGAGCTATTGGGAGGGAATCCCTCAACAGTGCAATCTCCTGAAATTCCACAGGCATTTAGCACAGGCTTAATTAATGCAATGATTACATCACCATCGACAGGTGTGAGTAGTCAATGTTGGGATTTTGTTTCGCATTATTATGATATTCAAGCGTGGATTCCCAAAAATATGGTGTTTGTGAATAAACGCGCATTTGATAGATTAAGCCCTGATATGCAAAATGCGTTATTGGCTGCAGCACGTCATGCAGAAGAGCGTGGTTGGGCGATGAGTGAAAAAGAAACCGCAGAAAAAACCCGCACTTTGTCTAAAAATGGTATGTTTGTATTAAAGCCAACGATTGAATTTCAGAATAGCTTAGATGAGATTCGGATTCAAATGGCAGCAGAATGGGAAGCTGTAGCAGGTAAAACAGGTGCAATAGTACTGAAGGCGATGGAAGGCGAATAATAGTGGCTGACTAAAAGGCATATTTATGATTGATTATAAAAAATATATAACAATACAAGCTGGAAAACGCTCAGGTCAACCTTGCATTCGTAACTTGAGAATAACTGTATATGATGTGTTACGCACGTTAGCTTGTGGTATGACAACTGAAGAAATTGTAGATGATTTTCCTCAATTGACCCAAAATGACATTTTAGCTTGCTTAGCTTATGCTGCTGATAAAGAACACAATGTGGCAATATATGCGTAAAATTGCTCTTTGATGAAAATTTATCTTATAAGCTTTGCCAGTGCCTTAGCGCCTTGCTGATATTTATCCAAATGCCATACATGTTTCACAACGCTATCAACAAGCTGATGGACAAATAGAAGATATTGAAATATGACAGTTTGCTAAGCAAAATAGTTACACTATTGTGACTCAAGATGCTGATTTTAATGAGATTTTAATATTGAATGGCTATCCTCCACATATCGTTTGGTTACGTGTTGGTAATTGCAAGCTAAAAGTAATAGAAAATATTATGAGAAAAAATAATATTAAAATACAAACATTTGTTCATGAAGCTAATTGCGGCATTATTGAAATTAGAGATTAGAAAAGAAAAACTTGTTTTGCCAATAGCCACTTGATATTCAGTGAGCACTACTTTGTCACAGGACAATCATGATTCTTTAAAAGCTCAAACGGTGTGAAGCATAAACCAACTCCTGTTTTTAGGTGTATGAAAGATAGTGTAATTACTTAAAGTGATATTGTTGACCCCATCAGTCTAAGGAGAAACAAATGAAATTGGATTGGCTTTATAAATTAAGCGGTGTAATGGCCGCTGTTTTACTAGTTTGTATTGCATTGCTTATCATTGCGCAAATTGTGGCACGTTTTATTGGACAAATTGTACCTGATGCTAATGAAATTGCGGGTTATTGTATGGCAGGCTCAACATTTTTAGCCTTGGCTTATACTTTACGTGAAGGTGGTCACATTCGTGTCACCATGATTATTAATCATTTGCCTCAGACTTATTCTCGTTTATTAGAAGCATTCACTTTAGCGGTTGCAAGCTTATTAACAGGTTATTTTGCTTATTATTTAACCTTAATGGTTTGGCAAACCTATCAATATGGTGAAGTGTCTCAAGGTCATATTCCGATGCCATTATGGATTCCTCAAAGTAGTCTGGCGATAGGTATGACTATCTTATGTTTAGCATTTATTGAAGAATTAATTCATGCACTGCAAGGTAAAGCGTTGAGTTATAAAGATACTCAGCATTAAAGTGTTTAGGCCTTTAGAGTAAGCAGTCTATAGGCTTAAAATGTATATACCCAACATCGGTGTATACCTTGCATGTTTCAGCGACAGTTTAATGACACGATAAGGTGGAGACATGAAAAAGTTGTTCCTCAGCTTTTTACTACTATTTGTAGGCTGTACCCAGCAGTCTGATACCATTGAATGGCACATGCCAACACCTTATTCTGAAGGCGTATTTCATACCAAAAATATTTTACATTTTGTTGAAGAGGTTGAAACCCTAACCGAAGGTAAATTTGTCATTCATGTTCATTCGGGTGCATCTGTATTTAAACACCCC
Source organism: Candidatus Albibeggiatoa sp. nov. BB20 (assembly GCA_016744725.1). Classification (GTDB taxonomy): domain Bacteria; phylum Pseudomonadota; class Gammaproteobacteria; order Beggiatoales; family Beggiatoaceae; genus Albibeggiatoa. The sequence continues at coordinate 6,262 of JADGDW010000054.1, forward strand.
GAAATTAAACGCGCAGTACGCAGTGCACAAGTTCCGATTGGTGAAGTCCTCATTTCTCTATTAGGTAATGAAAACCCATTATTCCAAATGGATGTTTTACCTTTATTAGCCACTAATTATGAACAGGCACAAAAATTATGGCAGATTTCGCGGCTGGAAATTGAAAAAATATTAGCCGCACAAGGTTTGAAATTACTTTACGCTGTGCCATGGCCGCCACAAGGTCTGTATGTTAAACGCGAAATTAATGACTTAGATGATATTCAAGGCTTAAAAATTCGCGCTTACAATGCAATGCTGTCTCGATTGGTACAATTGATGGGAGGTATTCCGACGACGGTTGAAACACCTGAAATTGCCCAAGCTTTTAGTACAGGCGTGATTGATGCAATGATGACTTCGCCTTCAACAGGTGTGAGCAGCCAATCATGGGATTACGTGACTCACTATTATGATTTCCAAGCATGGATTCCTAAAAATATGGTATTTGTGAATAAAAAAGCTTTTGACGCTTTACCACCGAAGATGCAAGCCAGTTTATTACAAGCGGCACAACAAGCCGAGCAACGTGGTTGGAAAATGAGTGAAAAAGAAACCGCTGAGAAAACCAAAATTTTAATGGATAATGGCATTCAAGTGATGAAGCCAAGCAAAAAGCTCAACGATGAGTTAACGCATATTCGGCAGATGATGGCGCAGGAATGGGAACAAAACGCCGGTGAATTAGGTAAAAAAATCTTAGAAACCTATAATGATGCGCAACAGCAACTCATTTCACACAATTCGCATTGACTAAAGGATTAATGACGTATGGACCCATTACTGTCCTCTTTGATATTAATTATTTTTTTATTTACTTTATTACTTTCAGGTATTTGGGTCGCTATTGCTCTACTCAGTGTCGGCATTTTAGGATTATCATTATTTACCAGTGTGTCTGTGGGTTCGATCATGGCTACAACCTCATGGGGCACTAGTGCATCATGGACATTAACCGCGCTACCTTTGTTTATTTGGATGGGTGAGATTTTATTCCGCACCCGTTTATCGCAAGATTTATTTAAAGGCTTATCCCCTTGGCTAGCCTATTTACCGGGACGTTTAGTCCATGTCAATATTGTAGGCTCAGCGGTATTTGCCGCCGTTTCAGGTTCATCAGCAGCCACCGCAGCGACGATTGGTAAAATGTCATTGCCTGAATTACGTAGCCGAGGTTATAACGAAAGATTAAGCGTGGGTAGTTTGGCGGGCTCTGCCACTTTGGGCTTTTTAATTCCACCTTCGATTATTTTCATCGTTTATGGTATTTCTGCTGAAGTTTCGATTGCACGTTTATTTATAGCAGGTGTGATTCCTGGTGCATTACTTGTCATCTTGTTTATGGGTTACATTATTGTTCACGCACTTTTATATCCTGACGACGTACCAGAAGAAGATACCCAACATCTACCATTTATAGAAAAAGTGAAATTATCAGGTAATTTAATCCCTGTCATGTTACTCATCGCAGGCGTATTAGGTTCTTTATATAATGGTTTTGCCACTCCTACGGAAGCCGCTGCACTCGGTGTTGTGGGTGCTTTATTGTTGTCATTGCTTTCGGGTTCACTCAGTTGGAAAACCTTTAGCGACAGTTTGATGGGTGCGACTAAAACCTCTTGTATGATTGGTTTCATTTTGGTCGGAGCTGCATTTTTAACGGTGATGATGGGCTTTACCCGAATTCCGATTATGCTAGCAGAATGGATTGATAGCTTAAGCCTAAGTTATTACGGATTAATTTTTGTTTTAACTTTATTTTTTATCGTGTTAGGCTTTTTCTTAGATGGGATTTCAATTGTGGTTTTAACCACGTCTGTGATTTTGCCAATGGTGCAACAAGCAGGAATTGATCTATTATGGTTTGGGGTTTATGTGGTGATTGTGGTTGAAATGTCACAGATTACGCCACCCGTTGGATTTAATTTATTCGTGCTGCAAGGACTGACAGGGCACAATATATTTTACCTTGCCCGAGCAGCATTACCGTTTTTCTTATTATTATTGACCGCGATTATCTTAATTGTCGTCTATCCTGAAATTGTCACTTGGTTACCAGAACAAGCCACAATTCGTAAATAAGTTATTCTCATCATGCACTTTTTGTCTCTCTAAAGTGCATGATGACAGCATGTCTTTTTTAACAAGGCTGCTGTTCGACTAACTCGATTTCATCTTGAGTCAAACCATAAAGTTGATAAATCATTTGGTCAATTTGTTGGTCTGCGGCGTGAATTTGAATTTGGACTTGACTTATCGCTATTTTGTAATCAGTGAAATAGTCTTCCCACTCATCTTGCTGCACCAGCGTTAATTTAATTTTCTGTTTTTTCAATTCATCCAGCAGCATTTTAAAATCAAAATCATAGAAACGGCTTAATTTTTTAGTCATCTTCTTAAGCTCAAAATTACTGTTGAGCCGATTGATAAACTTATTTTTCTTATTTTGTAGAGTTTGATGTAGCAACAGCATGTACTCTGCTTTTTCAATAAAAGCGTATTGCTGTGTATTGGAAATTGTTCGAATAGGTAAATTTCTCACATCATTGACTAATATTTTAGGAAACAAACCTTTTCTGGCTTTAGGAGACACCGCATTGTGATACCAGCCAATTAATTTAGAATTGAGGATAGTCAGTAAGTATTTTAAATTTAAGCTGTTTTTATCTTGTACAATATTAATAATTGAAGGAGAATTATAATATTCCTCCAAGCTATAAGTACAAAATAGGTAGTTGCTAGTAATTTCCCGAATCAATACTCTTTCTTGGGTAAAAAACTTAGGCTCTCGTGGTGCAGCTAGCCAACTTCCGTAACTAATCCATAATTCACCATTCCACTCAAGCTGATAACGTGTAATATCACTGCCTTTTAATTCTTTGCGATAAGTTTGATCTTTTTGATATTTTGCATGAAACGTTCTATTTTTAATCATTTCCTCACTGTGCCCACGATATTTATCATAAGGAATTAAGCCTTGAGACACTTGGAATAATTGTGTTAGTTTTGAGTGTTTATTGAGTTTTTGAATCAATTTTTGTTTATGAATGCTAAAAGGCAAACTTAACCAATTTTCTGTATTGTCGCTAAGTACAGACTGTTTCAAACTTATGGTTTCAGTGGCAAAAGTTTTATGCTGTGGATCAACTTGGGTAAATTGTGTATATGATTGCTTCATGGTTTGATGACGTAGAGCAAATAAACAGGTGCGCACTTGAGCCTCAATAAACACATCATCTTTTGATAAATCAACAATATGTGGAATATTATAATGTTCACTCAACATTTGCCGATATTTCTGTCCATATAAAATAGATAGAAAGGTGTTAGGAATAATATAAAATAAATATCCTGTTGGTTTTAATAGTTTTTGTATCGCCAGTGAAATAAAGTAAATATAAATTTCATAATCAGGCACGAGTTTATCAAATTGTTTTAAATAAGCTTTCTCAAGTTGATTAAAATTCACGCCATAGGGTGGATTCCCAATAATCACATCAAAACCACCTTTTTGCATAATGTCTGGAAATTCTTCTGACCAGTTAAAGGCTTTATGTGCAGCCACATCTTTATCATCAATTAATGAATGACCGCATTTGATATTATTATTTAAATTAGACAATTTACGGCCTTTTTTTGCGGTGCGTAGCCATAGAGAAAGCTTTGCAATTTCAACACTTTCTTCGTTAATATCTACCCCATAAATATTATTTTCTAAAATTATTTTGTCTGTATCAAATAGCTTTGGCAATGAATGGGTCAAATCCTCAATAATCTTATCAATTTTTTGATGTTCAGCAATTAGGAAATTTAACGCTTGATTCAAAAATGCCCCTGAACCACAAGCAGGGTCTAACACTTTTAGTTCTAATAGCCATGCCTTATAAGTCTGTAAATTTGTGAATAATTTCTCACCTTTTTTGGAAAGCTTGCCCGTTTTAGTACGATAAGAACGATCAAATTCAATATTGAGTAAACTTAATTCAATACGCTTTTCATTGCATAATGTGCCTAAAGCCTGTTCTATCATATATTCTGTAATATATTGAGGAGTGTAAAAAATCCCATCTTTCTTACGTTTAGTGGCTTTTTTATCCACCTTAACCCCTGCAATATGGGCTTTTACCTCTTCAAGTTCATTTAGTGAATGTTCAAAAATACGCCCTAAAATATTGACATCTAATTCACTGCTAAAATCATATTTTGCTAATTGAAGTATCCCTTTCTGTAATACAGTATCGTCAATCACTAATTGATTTAGTATTACATCAGGGGAAAATAGTCCGCCATTGTATTGTGGAACATCATAAACGTTGGATTTAAAACCACTATTTAGGTAAGCAAAGAAATTATTTAAGCGATTGTACAAGCTATCAGATACACCTAAATCTATTATTTGTTGCCAGTAAACAATCTCATTTTCAGCGGAATTCGGTGCAATTAAACCAATATCCTCAGCAAACAATACAAATAATAATCTATCTAAAAATTTCTGCGATTTTTGAAATAAAACTAAGGTCTCAAATTGTGAATTATGTTTACAAAATTGGCTGAAAATCTGTTGTTTAAGCTTTGAATAATCTTGATAAAATTGTTTGGAAATTTGCTCCTCATGATGTTTGGTTTCTTGTTTCAAACTAAGCGGTATATCTTGTAATAAATACTGGCTATGTAAAATCAAATATAAAACGGCAAAATCGGCTTTATTTAATGTAAAAAGATCAAATTCCTCATATTCATTGGCATGTTCAATGTAAAACCGTAACTTTTGAAAATTAGAAGTAATGACGTATAGGCAGTTAGCTTGATGATTTTTATAGCTAAAAGCTTGCTTAGTGACAGTATCTAAATCTTTAGTATTTGTTGACTTTAATTCAATGACGGCAATCGCTGTTCCGTTGCGGATAATGGCACTATCGGTTTTACGGTTATCTTTTTTCTTGACGGTTTGATTCTTAAATTCTAGCTGTAAGTTAAAATCGACATCAGGCTTTAAAATATATCCAAATATGTCTACAAAAATATCGCGCATAAATCCCGCTTGATACTCTTCTTCTTTTGAGGTTTTTATATTTTCAATTCGCTCTGGACTATAAAGTTGTTTAAAGTGACTAAACGCAATATCAAGCTGTTCCTCATCAAGTTGATTTAAATGATTTTGTAATACCGATTTCTGAAAAATAGACATGGTTTATTTCCTGTTAGGTCAACTGAAAATTTGTTTTAGGATTGAGTTGGTTCTTGCCGTATTCATCAGATAAATCTTATAGTTATACGCAATTTTAGCATTATTTTTTAAGGTGAGAACGCGGATTTTTTAGTTTGCAATGTTACAAAACGATAGTCATTGACAATGAATTAAGTGAAATGCAAGATGGGATTCACACATCCTACGCAATGCGCAGAATGTATGATAATAGGATGGTTAACGACGACAGTCTGGATGGGATTCAGCTTGTTGATATAACTGCTCAGCATAGTGCATTTGGCTTTGCAAATCGTTGATTCGGGTTTCATGTGATGGATGTGTCGACATGAATTCAGGCGGCGCACCTTCACTATTTTTACCCATATTAACCCATAAATTAACCGATTCTTGAGGCTGGAAACCCGCTCGCGCCATAATTTGCAAACCCAGTTCATCAGCTTCGCTTTCATGTTTGCGGCTAAAAGGCAGTATCACGCCAAATTGTGCGCCTAAACCTAATGCTCCCAATACGGTTTGTGCAGTTGCAGACTCAGGATTAGAAAAAATAACTTGCGCTAACTCCATTCCTGTCTGCACCACCATTTGTTGAGAAACTCGTTCATTACCATGATTAGATAAAACATGAGCAATTTCATGCCCTATCACCGCCGCTAATTGATGCTGGTTTTCAGCAACATCAAGCAATCCAGTATAAACGCCAATTTTACGCCCTGGTAATGCAAACGCATTTACCGCTGCATCGTCAAACACCACAATTTCCCAACCCTCTGAATCTTGTAATGTATTCAGCAACGTATTAGTAACACATTGAACATATAAATTAACTTTGGAGTTTGGTGCAGCAGGTGTTTCCTCTTTAATTGTTTGAAACGCTTGAACCCCCATGACATCCATTTGGTCAGTTGGCATAAATGCCAATTGCTTACGCCCTAGTGGTGTCGTAGCACAACTGACTAGGAGTAAGATAATCGTAATAAGATTTACTTTTTTCCACATAACAAGACCTATAGTTAAGTGATTTTAATCTGATTATAGATGAAAAACGCATTAAATTGGATGAAACGCTAGCAGCATCCAAATAAGCATTGTTTTTCTTCTAATTTTATAGAATAGGTTGTGTATCTTGAGGGTCTATAGTGGGTATTGTTGTGTCTGGTTTAGCTTGACCTGCTTCAACATTACCTTTAACCCCCGTGAGTTGTGATTCATCATCAAAAAATAAACTAATCACTTGTTGCTGGCGTTTACCTGAATTTCCTTCCTGAAAACTAAACAAATAATCCCAACGATTTTGGTGAAATGCATCTTGCAGCAACGGTGTACCCATAATGAAACGCACTTTACGTGCCGACATGCCTTGTTCCAATTGATCTAACATTTCTTGCGTTATCACATTGCCTTGCTGCACATCAATTTTATATAGGCTACAATTTGATACTAATAAACTGAAAATAAAAACGAGAATAAACTTCTGCATGAGATTACCCATTGAGTCACACAAACTGCTCTTATAATACCCTACAATGTAGGATTTTTCGATTTTTGATTTTAGCAACAGATATTAATAATATACCCAGCGCAATAATTACAGGCTTTCTATTGCAATAGTTTCATAATCACGTAAAATTGAATTTAGCTCCCATAAACCCGCTTTTATTTGATTATATTACCATTATGTCCGATCCCTTATTTGAATCCAAACTCAGTAGTTTGCCGTTGGTGCAACGTGGCAAAGTACGTGATATTTATGCAATTGATGACAAATATACATTAATTGTTGCTAGTGATAGAATTTCTGCTTTTGATGTGATTTTGCCCACACCGATTCCAAATAAAGGCAAAATTCTCACTACAGTGTCTAATTTCTGGTTTAATTTTTCTAGCAAATTGATTCAAAATCATTTGGTTGATGAGATCAGTTTAGAAGATATATTGCCCAATGCAGAAGAACGTCAGCAAGTTGAAGGCCGAGCGGTGATTGTGCGCAAATTAAACCCGTTGCCTGTTGAAGCCATTGTGCGTGGATACATTGCAGGTTCTGGCTGGAAAGATTATCAAAAAACAGGGCAAATTTGTGGAATCGATATTCCTCAAGGTTTGCAATTAGCGTCAAAATTAGAGCAGCCTATTTTCACGCCATCGACTAAAGCCGAGCAAGGTTTGCATGATGAAAACATTGATTTTGCAAAAACTGTTGATTTAATCGGTGAATCATTAGCTAATCAAGTGAAACAAGTGAGCTTAGAAATTTACACTTGGGCACGAGATTATGCTGCTGAACGCGGTATTATCATTGCGGATACTAAATTTGAATTTGGTACGGATGATGAAGGTACACTATATTTGATTGATGAAGTGCTTACGCCTGATTCATCACGATTTTGGCCGACAGACCAGTATCAAGTGGGTATCAGCCCGCCTAGTTTTGATAAACAATTTGTACGCGATTATTTAGAAACCCTAGATTGGGATAAAACTCCACCCGCACCAGAATTGCCTGAAGATATTATTGTAAAAACGGCGGCAAAATATCAAGAAGCGGAACAGCGTTTAACCACGCCAAAAGCTTAAATATTGCGTGTTATAGCCATAGCGATTGATTACTGCCAGCTTTTTCTAAAAATCTGGCATCGCTTTAGAGATATAGTCGATTTCGTTTTGGGTATTAGGACTGGCAGTCCTGTATCATCTTAGAATAAAAAGACTATATATCAATGATATGCCATAAACAACGTGATTATATCAGGTGTTATATAGATATGTTGCACAAAAAATAATCATTCTATCCCCAATTAGCACATGCCCATGTAATAACACTATGGATATTTTTGGATTCAGTTTACAAGAAATTTATGTTGCACTTATCATTAGCATTGCAGCTTTTCTTGTTGCCTTGTTTGCAACTTGGTTCTCGCACCGTTTTGATAAACAAGCAGGTGATAGAAATAAGCCCAAACGACGCAAAAAAACCTTTCGTTAACAAACATTGTTTCCTACTTGAAAACCCACTAGAATCTACCCTATCTTATAAAATCTTTCTAGCCTGCCCTAAAAAGCAATATTTTGTTAAACCACAGGTAAATCCAGAATGAAAATGAAATTGCTGTTTACAACTGTTTTGTCTCTTTGTGTGAACTTTACTGTTGATGCTGAAACTAAAGTGCTAGATTTTATCGTTGCCGTCGTCAATGATGATGTAATCGTCCATAGCAGTTTGCAGCGTGAAATTAAATTAGTTGAAAACAAGCTACTTCAAAAAGGGGTTCAATTACCACCACGTGTTGACTTTGAACGCCAAGTATTAGACCGCATGAGTTTAAAGTTATTGCAATTACAAATTGCTGAACGCACAGGTGTTACTACGGATGACAATAGTTTAAATGAAGCCTTGCGTAAAATTGCCGCACAAAATGGAATGGATATTCAGACTTTTCAAGAAATGATTGAGCAGGATGAAAATTATAGTTTTTCTCAGTTTCGCCAAGAACTTGGAGAAGATATGGTCATCGGCCGGTTGCGTCAACGCCAAGTCACTAGCCGCATTAATGTAACTCAAAATGAAATTGATAATTTTCTTGCCAATCAAGTACAGCAAGGCAATGCTCAAGATGAATACTTGCTTTATCACATTTTATTGGCTTTACCTGAAGCCGTCTCTCCTGAAGAAATGGAAACCCGTCGAGCTAAAGCACAAGGTATTTTAGAGCAATTACAAGTGGGTAGCGATTTTCAAACCATTGCAGTGCAATACTCTAATAGTCAAACAGCCACTGATGGCGGTAATTTAGGGTGGCGTAAAGCAGGTGAAATTCCCTCTTTATTTGTACCTGCCTTGGCTGAAATGTCTGTGGGCAATATCAGTAAATTATTACAAGATAGCAATGGCTTTCACATTATCAAATTGGCGGATAAACGAGGCACAGAACAATTTTTAGTGACGCAAACTCGCGCCAGACATATTTTGATTAAAACCACTGAATTGGTATCTGATTTTGATGCTCAACAGAAATTAGTTAACTTAAGTGATGAAATTTTAAATGCAGGCGCTGATTTTGCGCAATTAGCCCGTAATTATTCAGAAGATACGATTTCAGCCAGTGAAGGCGGCAATATTGGCTGGAAAAACCCCGGAGACTTCCCACCTGAATTTGAAGAAATACTAAATGAATTGACGATTGGTGAATTAAGCCCGCCGTTTAAAACTCGCTTTGGTTGGCATTTATTACAAATCCAAGAGCGTCGTGAGCGTGATAATACTGAAGCAGCTTTACGTAATAAAGCAACACAGCAAATTCGTAATCGTAAAGTTGAAGAAAGCCTGCAAATGTGGTTACGCCAAATCCGTGATGAAGCGTATATTGAATACCGTTTGCCAGCCGCTTAAAAATGAATCCCAGCTCATTTGAATCTGTTAGAGTCAGTATTTAAATGAGTTGATACCTTATAATGATTGATCTATAACCTGTGCACGTCATTGATGATTCAGCAAGCCCATGCTTAAAAAATTCCGTAAATTTATAAAATATTACCCTGCTCAACCGAAAAAATCAGTACAACTAACCCGTAAGCAAGTTTATATTTTGCCGACTCGACATGGTTTTTTGTTTGTATTGGTTTTATTTCTCATGTTGTTGGGTTCAATTAACTATAACAATAATATGGGGTTTTTACTGACCTTTTTATTAGCCAGTACCGCGATGGTTTCCATGTTACATGCGCATTATATGTTGCATGGATTAAACGTTTCTATTGGTAAGGCCAATCAGGTATTTGTTGGGGAGCAAGTGCAGTTTCAGTTATGGGTGGATAATCGCAATAAAGCGGCACGCTATGCCTTGCATTGGTCATTGGGTTATAAAAATATTACTTCTCTTCTCAATTGGTCTTTAGGTCGTAATAAAGCCCCTATAATTTTGATAACAGATATTCCAGCCGATCAAAGGATAATTATCAGCATTCCCTTTATTGCGAAACAACGCGGTCAATTACAGCTTGAAGCATTAACGGTTTCCAGTTGTTTTCCATTCGGTTTATTTTATGTGTGGGGATTTATCTATTTAGATGCATCAACCTTAGTTTATCCCGCGCCATTAGGACAACGACAATTGCCTAAAGGTGCACGAGATGACAACCAAGGCGAAACTACTTCTATGCAGCTTGGTCAAGGTGGCGATGATTTTATTGGCTATCGAGATTACAAAATGGGGGATTCCCCAAAACATGTGGATTGGAAAGCGGTTGCTAAAGGTCAAGGTTGGCATATCAAGCAATTTGGAGGCGCGAGCAGCACTAATTTATTATTGAGCTGGGAGCAAGTACAGCACTTAAATATTGAAGCTGCTCTGTCACAACTCTGTCTCTGGATATTGGTTGCAGACAGTCAAAATGCACAATATGGACTAAAATTACCACAACACACTATAAAACCTGATTATGGTAAAAAACATCGAGAAAAGTGCTTGAAAATATTAGCTTTATATGGAGCTAATACCAAGAAATGAATCTAAAACAACGAAATTAAATGAGTCATAAACTCTGCAAGTATGATTAAAACAGAGCTATCAGCGTTTTTCAGCAGACTTTATAGCTTATATATTTTGTTGTTAAGGCAAAAAAATATTAACCATGAAGCACGCTAAATTACTGTAGATGATTTTCAGAAAAAACAATATATTATAACTTTCAATTCTTTGATTTTATTTAGATACTAAAAAAAATGTCAACGTGATTGACGCTTGAAAATACTATTCATTTACACTCTATTTGAACAGGTTAAGTCATGTCCTTCCTGTTTGTACTGAGAGTTGGCAGTTACAAATATGATGCGTTATCAAAAATATGCAACAGCCTTCACCCTCATGTTGGCGTTTAGCCTGTCCATGTTGGGATATATTGTATTGAAACATCGTCAGCAAGCTTGGCTAGAGCATGAATTTACTGAAGCAACCCAACAACAAGTGATTTCAATTCGGCATAATCTACAACAGCATTTCCATATTTTAGCAGCCTATTCTGCTTTTTTTAGTACTTATCCTCAAGCGAAATATACTGATTTTAAAAATTATGCTGATGCGATTCATTATGCACAACACGAGAATCTATTGGCTTTGCATTGGATTCCTAAAGTGACTGATGCGGAACGCTCAGATTATGAGCACAGATTAAAACAGTCCGATAACAATCAACAAATATGGCATAAAAATCAAATAAATGAACGGATTCCTGTTGCCAAAAAAGCGCAATACTTTCCTGTTTTATTTACTATTTCAGATCAAAAAAACACATTATTAAACCCAGGTTGGGATTTAAGTTCTGACACGACTTTATGGCAAAACTTTAAATATGCCTATGAAACAGGCGCGATTTACGCTTCTGAACCTCTGATATTAAATCAGCCGCCACGCCCATCACAGCAAACTATTTTATTGATTCAACCTGTTTACCAAGCCCAACAAAATATTGAGACACCTCAGCAGCGCAAACAATATTTACAAGGTTTTATTGTGGGCGTATTTGATATTCAAAAATTACTGAATAGTGCCTTACAGTATGTGACTAAAAAAGATATTCTGATTCGTTTAAAAATTCCTACTGAGGATAAAGCCATTTATGTACATCAAATGCACCCGAGCCAAATCAATGATGATTTCATATATAAACATTTAAGCTTAACCGTGGCTGGGCGTATATGGGAAATGCAAGTTTTTGCAAATCTCAACAATGTACATATTCCATCAACTTGGTTAGAAGCAATCTTGTTTTTAGGTGGTAGCTTTCTGACTCTATTGATTACATGGCTGTTTGTTCAATATGTGCGTTATTTAGAATCGATTAAAAAATCCCAACGACAATTGGCAGAATATAATTCACAACTTGCGGCTAAAGTTAATCAAAGTAGTCAAGCATTACATGAATCGCATGAACGCCTAAAAACCATTTTAAATAGTTTAGAAGCCATGGTTTGTGTGGTTGATATGGATTCTTATGAGGTCTTATTTGCGAATAAATCACTTAAACACACCCGTGGGGTGGAAAAAGTGGAAGTGGAAGGTGAAATTTGTTGGAAAAGCTTCTACTCTAACCAAGACCAACCCTGTGATTTCTGTACTAATAAAAAGCTTATTAATCAAGTAGGTCAGCCAACGGGTTTGTACACTTGGGAATATTGCAATCCTTATACTAAAAATTGGTATTTAATGCAGGATCGAGCCATTCCTTGGACAGATGGACGTATTGTACGCTTAGAAATTGCCACCGATATTACGGAACGCAAGCAAATGGAAGTGGTATTACGTGAAAGTGAACAATATCGGCGTACCTTGATTGAAGAATCAACGATTGGTTTGATGCTGATTAATATGGATGATAATGGTACTTTTTCTGAGGTTAATACCGCTTTTGCCCATAGTTTAGGTTATAAGGTGGAGGAAATGGTTAATAATGTTACTTTTTGGGATTTAACCCCAGAAGAATATCACCCTATTACCCATAAACAACAAATTATACTTAAACAAACGGGGCGTTTTGGCCCTTATGAAAAAGCCTATTTACACAAAGATGGACATCCTGTTCCTGTTCGTCTGTCTGGTCTATTGATTACACATAAAGGCAGTGCTTTTATTTGGGCAAATATAGAAGATATTACTTATCAAAAACGTGCCCAAGAAGCAGAAGCGGCTAAAGTAATTGCAGAACAAGCCAATCGAGCCAAAAGTATTTGTCTGACTAATATGAGCCATGAGCTACGCACGCCGTTGAATGCAATTTTAGGTTATACCCAAATTTTATCTCAATCCAATAATTTAACTCCTGAACAGTATGAAGGTTTGAGTATTATTCAACACAGCAGCGAATATTTGTTGAATTTAATCGATGATATTTTGGATATATCTAAAGTTGAAGCAGGTAAATTGGAACTACATGTAGAAGATTTCCATTTTGAAAGTTTTATTAAAAATGTGGTGGATTTATTCCGAGTCAGAGCGTTGCAAAAAGGCATTGAATTTATTTATCAACCTTTGGAAAATGCGCCCTACTTGGTGTACAGCGATGAGAAGCGGTTACGCCAAATTTTGATTAATTTACTCAGCAATGCGGTCAAATTCACACCTGAATATGGTTGTGTTACTTTGGTTTTATTACGTATTTCAGATAATAAAGTGCAATTTAAAATTAGAGATACAGGTATCGGGATTGCGTCTGAGGAAATAGATAAAATATTCATGCCATTTCAACAAGTTGGTGAGAGTAATGCTCATAATGAAGGCGCGGGATTAGGTTTAGCCATTACCCAAAATTTAGTTAAATTACTCAATGCAGATTTACAAGTCAATAGCGTGTTGGGACAAGGAACAGAGTTCTGCGTCACAATGTCATTACCAGAAAGTCATACCACTGAAGCATTGCAAGACAATGATATTATGGGTTATCAAGGCAGTTTAAAAACATTATTGATTGCGGATACTGTGTGGGAATATAGAATTCATTTAAAAAACTTTTTATCACCGCTGAATTTTAATTTACTTGAGGCTGATTCAGTCCAGACTTTATATAATAAATTAAGCCAGAAACCTGATGTGTTATTAATTGACATCCATTTATTAAAGCAATTACCGTTAGATTCATCCTCATCTCAGGATAATTTATTGCAGAAAATTCCTTTAATTGTCACCAGTGAGCAGAGTTTATCTTATATCGAAATACCAATGACTTATCAAGCTGTATTAACCAAACCCTATGATAAAACAACGGTGTTTGCCAGTTTAAAGCATGTTTTGGATTTAATCTGGATTATGCAGAAAAATGAAGCTGAGCAAATGCAAAATATTGATATGAATTTGGAGTTGGGTTTAATTAGCCAATACTACCCTTTATCAGCACAGCAAATTCGCCAGTTATATGATTTGAGCATGATGGGTGATATCAAAGGTATATTAAACTTTGCTCAGCTGATGCAATCGGATAAACAATTAGCATCATTAGCGCAACATATCCATCAATTAGCCAAACAATTACAATTAGACCATATTTACCAAATTGCAACCCATTATCAGGATACCCTGCAATGATCCAGCCTGTAACCAAAGACAAAATATTAATTGTAGATGATATTCCAGCTAATATGTGGGTGTTATTGGAAGTGTTAAGCGACGCGGGTTATGACGTTTTATTAGCCCAAAGTGGCGAGCAAGCATTACGAGTCGCAGAATACGCCAAACCTGCTTTAATTTTACTTGATGTCATGATGCCTAACATGGATGGGTTTGAAGTGTGTCGTATTCTAAAAACCAACCCTGATTTGTGTAAAATCCCAGTAATTTTTATGACGGCCTTAAGCGATACGATTAATAAATTAAAAGGCTTTGAATTGGGCGCAGCAGATTATGTGACTAAACCGATTCAATATAAAGAAGTACTGGCCAGAGTATCGGCACATTTAGAGGTGCATAAGTTACAAGCGACTTTAGTACAACGCAATGCTGAATTAGAAACTTTTTCGCGTATGGTGGCACATGATTTAAAAAATCCATTGAATGCAGTAATTAATTTAACAGAAATGGTCGCGGATGAATATGAGCAGGCACAAGAGATAAACAAAGCTAAATCGCTGAGCCGATTGCGCTGGGTTTCCCAAGCTGGGCAACAAATGATGAATATTGTGGACGCACTGTTATTAATGGCGGGTATTGCTCAAAATAAAAAAGTCGATATTGATGTGGTTAATATGAATCAAATCCTTGATGAAGTGATACAAAAACGGTTGTTGTATATGATTGATGAACATCAAGCCGAAATTACCCGTCCTTCAAGTTTACCTACCGCTTTAGGTTATGCGCCTTGGATTCATGAAATCTGGGCAAATTACATTAGTAATGCGATTAAATATGGCGGTTATCCACCTCAATTACAAATGGGTGCAACCCCTTTAGAAAATGGCATGACTGAGTTTTGGATTAAAGACAATGGACGGGGCTTGAGTGAAGAAGAGCAAGCTAAATTATTTAAACCATTCACTCGTTTGCATGATGGGGATGGACATGGCTTAGGCTTATCGATTGTGCAGCAAATTGCGGAAAGGTTGGGTGGAGAGGTCGGTGTTAAAAGTGAATTAAAACAAGGAAGTCGATTTTATTTTACCTTGCCCTCTTTGGATAAAGAATAAGCCGAGCATCAAAACATAAGATAGAAAGCCCAGTTTATCAAAGGGACATTATTTGGCGATAAGGATGGCTCTGAAATAGTGTGATAAGAAAATAACGCTTATCCTTTTGCACGATATTTTGCAGTATTCAGCATCATGTAACACTATTTTTAATACTTATACCAACAATACTTCGGACAGTTTTTGAAAATCCCCACAGCTTTAAATTGTAACCATTTGAAAAATAAAGCATTTTATGTTTTGACGGGGAGTTTTAAATATATTAAAAAACAAGCAGTTATAAAAACTATCTGAAGTATTGACCAAACAAGTTGCCACCTTAACCTCCTCTCCTTGCTAGCGTATAGAAACAAGTTATATTAAAATCAAACAACAAAATTATTACAAATTGGAAATCCAATATGACAACACCTGCAGCGTATGATGAATTGCCTTACACTGGTATTTTAGGTTGGGACTTTCAGCCCTCAGCTTTAGCCACCTATGCCACTCTGTTTGGTTTACAGCCGCCGTTGGTTTTAAAAAGCCGTATCTTAGATTTAGGCTGTGGTGATGGCACTAATATCATTGGTATCGCTCAATCCATGCCTCAAGCTGAATGTATCGGTATAGACTTTTCTCCTAAACAAATTGAAATGGGACAAGCGGTGGTTGATGGTGCAGGTTTGACCAATGTTAGATTGCACTGCGCTGACATCAATGCAATGGATGCGGCAGCACTAGGTAAATTTGATTATATTGTATTACATGGTACATTTTCATGGGTTGCACCTGAAACGCAAGAAAAGATTTTAGATATCTGTCACCAGAATTTAACACCCAATGGTATTGTTTACGTCAGCTATAATGTGTACCCTGGTTGGTATATGCAGCGTGTTGTGCGTGATTTGATGATTTTCCACACTGAGCCTGTTACTAATATCCGTGATAAAGTAAACGAAGCCCGTGCAGTGGTTAGCTTTGTCAAACAGCATAACGAAAGTAAAGATGGCGTGTATGGCAAATTGTTAGATGAAATGTCAGCTCTGGTTGCTAAACAACCTGATGACCATATTGGCCATGAATACTTAGAAGAACATAATCATCCTTACTACTTCCACCAGTTTTTAGCTAAGATTCAGAATAAGGGTTTGGAATATGTGACTGATGTCGAATTCCGT
The DNA here is from genome assembly GCA_016744725.1 of Candidatus Albibeggiatoa sp. nov. BB20. Lineage (GTDB taxonomy): Bacteria > Pseudomonadota > Gammaproteobacteria > Beggiatoales > Beggiatoaceae > Albibeggiatoa. Next base: position 22,832 of record JADGDW010000054.1, read on the forward strand.
CGTTATTTACCAACAGATTATGAAACCTTAGAATCGTATGAAGAAATGTTCCGAGGCGATATATTTTCACGGGAACAATATTTAGACTTTTTCCATAATCGTAATTTCCGTAGTAGTGTCCTATGTCAAAAAGGTGTACCTATTAATCGGGAGTTGGATTGGGAATTGATGCCACGCTTTTACATTTCAGCCCAAATTCCACAATTAACGCCAGATTATGTACACGAAAATAAACCGTTCTCATTGAATACCAGCAAAGAAGTAGTTGAAGTCGACGATCAATTTGTTAAAGCGGCTTTAATTACTTTGACTAATGCCCATCCTCAAGCCATTGCTTTTGAACAGTTGTTTAATATATTGTGTTCTAACTTGACTCCTGAAAGTTTAGCTTCTATTGATTTGCAGGAATTAAAAAATGGGTTGGCTGAAGAATTACATTATTTGTATTGCATGGAATCAATTGAATTGCATACACACCCAGTTCAATGTGTTGTTAAAATCAGTGAAAAACCTATTGCACCACCATTAGCCCGCTGGCAAGCTAAAAACGGGAAAAATGTGGTTAATATGCAATGCAAAACGGGTGAGCTAGATATTATTACAATGCAGTTATTACCTCATTTAGATGGTACAAAAACCCAAGCTGATTTGTTAGATATTTTGCTTGATTTGCAAAAACAAGGCGTGTTTGCAGTTGAAGGGGTTAGTAATGAGGCGGCAATACGTGAGACATTCCAAGCAGCATTAAATACAACATTGGAAGCACTGGCTAAAAATGCGCTGTTAGTCGGTTAATTTTTAATATATTGAAAAAAGGCTGGTTTTCATTTTGTATACGAAAATCGGCTTTTTTGGGGAATGATGATGATTGTTATTTATGGTATTGATTACAAGCTAAACCCAATTAAAGCAACGATGTCAGATGTATTGCATCAGTGCATGATAGCGGTTTTGGGTTTACCAGAAGATAAACGTGCGCATCGATTTGTTCCTTTGGATCAGTCTGATTTTTATTATCCCAATGGCAGAACTGATAGCTATACAGTGATTGAAATCAATATGATGGCAGGTCGTACTGAACAAACAAAAAAGCAACTTATTAAAACAATATTTGGCCATTTTCAGCAACAGCTTGAAATCCAGCCTATTGATGTAGAAATTACAATTAAAGAGCAGCCAGCTCATTGCTGGGGTTTTCGCGGTATCACTGGGGATGAAGCACAGTTAAACTATAAAATTAATGTGTAATTTTTTAGATTGTAGATTTAGCTTAAATGAGTTCACGCTGTAATTTTGAGCAAATTCATACAAAGATTGCAGATAATCAAGATGTTGAGTAGAAAAATGATGAAAGGGGATAATGGCTTTATTGCCAAATTTGAGTTGTTCAGTTATAGATCGTAATTCAGGAAATTCGGAGGCTTGGGTGCGTTCAATTTAAGTTATGTAGAATGCAAAAAAGCATTGAAAATACAGGGTGGAATAAGTGTGTCTAAAACCTTAAAATATTTGAATAATATTGCGCCTTTTGCGATAGTCCCATGCCACCCCTGAGGCAGATTATTATGTTTTCATTTATTCAATATTTTTTCCCAGATGATCTATTAGTAGAGCTAAGTGAAAATAAAGTAACAATTAAATTATTTTCAGATTCAGATGACTCAGTTTATGAAGATGCGCCATGGGTTGCGCTGGAAATAAAGGATGGTCAAGAAATCATACATGAAGTTGGAATAAAAGCTAAATCTATGGAGGGGGCGAATATTAAAATAATTAATCCATTTTTACATTCAAGGTCTTTTGTTGCCAGTTTTGCCTATGCTAAAAAAATTCTTCAGTATGGAGTTCATCAAGGTTGCTCATCAAGGTTTCCACGTCCTTCACCCAGAATGGTCATACACCAATTAGAAAAAAC
>JADGDW010000055.1 GCA_016744725.1 Candidatus Albibeggiatoa sp. nov. BB20
GAACTTACGTGCATTGCAACAGGCTTATGTGGTTTATCCTGATGGTTCATCTCAATTGGTATATCCAACGGTTTTGTATCCGAATAAATTACAAACATTGCTGCAACAAATTGACGGGGTTGAAAACGTATTCTATCAAGCGGATGGTAGTTTTAAAGTGACTTATTTTGAGCAAAGCCTCTCGCTTTATCCCACATTCGATACAGCAGCCACCCCATTACCCAATCCTTATGCCGAAGTTGATCCTAATCTTGAATATTTAGAAACAGGACAACTCAGCTATTCAGTGCAAGATTGTTCCCGTTTGGTGACGACACCTTTAACAGTTGAGTTTGTTCAATATTAATTAATAACAAGACATAAGCTTATAAGCCTCACTTGGTATCCAATCACCCATAAAATCATTGGGGCGTTTAAAAATATTAGCTTTAAAGCTTAATGGCACTTGGAATTCAGTAGGTAATTGATTTGCAATAGCTTCTTTACACATATCTCGGATTTTAATGGGTTTAAAAAAACTATTTTCTAAGCTTAATAAGCTATTGCTTACAGTCTCATCAGGAGAAATTATTTCTATACTGCCATCAATGCCTAAACGTGACGAAGCTGAAATAAAATTATTGGGAGATTGAATAAATTGATTAGCAATAATACGGATGTTTCCACCACGACCCACTTCTGCTTGTGCAGTTATTTGAGTTTGATTTAAAACGGTAAATTGTGGATTGCTAAATGTAATATTGCCTCCGTCACCACTCCCTCCTTTGACACTGGTTGTAATTTGACTTTGGGCTATATGTATTAAGTTCAGGCTTGAAATCTGAATATTGCCACCTGCTGAATTATTGGTCTCTGAGCTGATTTGAGCACCGCCAACAACATGTAAACGAGCTACTTCAAGAAAAATATTACCCGCATTGCCTGCTATGGATGCGCTACTTAGAGAATCGCTATAGATAGCCGTTATTCTTCCACTAATACCCATTTGATTATGATTAATCGTGAAGTCATCTGCATAAATACGGATTTTACCACCCTGTCCCGAGCCTTGAGTCAAACTATTAATTTGAGCTTTATTTTGCAGCGTAATATTTGGTGAGCGAATAGTAATATTGCCTGCATTGCCACCTTGTTCTAAGTTAAGTGTGCTTGATAAAATCCCAGTATCAAAACCGTCGATTAACAGTTTCTTGCTAATATTAAGATTGATTGCACCTCCCTGTCCACCATTCCAAGTAAGTGCATCAATACCACTGCCATTTAATAAACTTAGTTGATTTGCCTCAATTGTGATTTCACCAGCATTGCCACCTTGTTCGGTATTGCTTGAAGATGTGAAAATACCTGTAGAAAAATCCTGCAATAAGATGTTATCTGCTATGACATTAATATTACCCGCATCACCCAATCCCTTAGAAGCACTTAATATTTGTGCTTGACTATGTAATTCAACATCATCAGCTTGTATCTGAATATTACCTGCATTACCAATATTTATACCTTTTAAACCATCTGCATTACTACTAATAAAACTGTTTTTATCCATATATAAGCTAAGTGCATCAATATTGATATTTCCACCAGAACCACCACCACTTGAAGCACTAGAAATACCACCTGCTTCATTCATAGTTATTTCTTCGACATTGAGATTTATTTGGCCTGCATTACCTGCACTACTTCCAGAACTAGAGGAAATACTACTTATGATAGTTTGTTCACCTAAATTTGTATTGACAATGCTATAACCTGTTAAGTTTAACTGTGAAGCATCAATGCTAATATTACCACTGAGACCCCCACCATTTGAAAAACTACTGATTTGTCCACCATTTAAAAGTGTGACATCTTGAGCTTGAATAGAAATATCGCCGCCATTTCCTGAATTTATGGTTTCGCTTTCAGTATTTGCAAAAATCCCAGTTGATAAGTCTACAGAGCCGCCTTGAATTGTTAATGTATTAGTCACAATATCAATATTTTGAGAATGCCCTTGTCCTTTTGAAATACTATTAATTTCAGCCCCATTTGTGATTGAAATATTATCAGCTTGGATTGTGATTTTACCGCTATTGCCTGCATTGTCATCCTTATACTTAGTTGTTGCAAAAATACCCGTTGGATTATTCAAACTTGCTTTGCCAGACAAGGTTAATTCATGCGCTTGTATCTCAATTAAACCACCATCACCTATACCTGCACTTGTATTGACTATAAATGTACCTTGATCTACTAGCATATTTTCTGCGTTAATTGAAATAGTACCCCCTTGACCTGCATTTGGATTTTGACTATTTGTTGAGGCATTAAGTGAGCTGTTTCCATTTGTTGATGTTTCAGTTAATATTAACTGCTGTTCTGCATTTAAACCAATATAACCACCTTGCCCTGCACCATAAGTCGAAACATTCAGTGACGTATTGTCCAATTTAATGGATGGTGCATCGAGTATGATTCGTCCTGCAGCACTGGCTTGAGACATTTCTCCAAAGGTCACGGCTTGTAAATCCATTTCATACAATGACAGTGTTTTTGTTGCTTTTAATTGAATTGTATCTGCTGAAAAGCGGCTGTCTGTATTTGCGAATATTTCTCCATTATTCAAGGTGATTTGCTCAGCAGAAATATAAATGCCTCTTCCTGTTTGACTCCTTGCAATAGCACGTAATGTAAAATTATCCAGTTGTAAGGTATTAGCTTGGATGTTTAAACGCCCACCCTCATCACTATAAATCACCAAATCATTAGCTTGCATATTGCCAAATGGGGGTGCTTGAGTATTAGTATTCAAACTAAATTCCCCTTGGCCGCCAATACTAATTAAATTAATATCTGCTATTTGTCCAACAATGCCAACGGATTGGAAATTGAGTTCACCACCAATTAATGAAAGCGTGCTGTATTTTGGGGTAATGAGAACGGATTTGTTAAGTTGAATTGAAGCGGGTATGTCAGATAAAAATCCAAAAGCTTCAACGGGTGCTACGCTCAAAATATCACGCTCAGGAAAGCGGGCATGAAATTCACCACTGTCAGATAATTTTAAATAATCTGCAGTCGACGCATGAAAACTACCTAAAATATCTACATCTGCAAATTCGCCAAACACCATACCATAAGGATTTAAAAAGTAAAAATCAGCACTGGGAATGGTCGAACGGATTGTGCCATTAATAAAGCTGGGTTCACCACCAATAACACGAGAAATTACGTTTTGAATATGTCCCAAACCAGAAAATTGCGCAGTTTCGCCAGCATCTAAATTGAAATTATCAAAACTGTGAAATAAATTATTGCCAACCGCTTGCCCCAAATCTTGGGTAATATTAAATATACTTTCATTGTTAATTGATAGTGGTTTATTGTTTATTGAAATATCTGCTTGGGCAATATTCATCAAACACATGAGCACAAGCCATAGGCTAAAAAATGGCATATCCTTCCCCGTATATATAGTCAATTCTATCTTGGGCGTTAGGACTTGCAGTCCTATTATTGTTTAAATATCAATCAGTTTTAAAACTTAGGACTGCCAGTCCTATATCACTTTAAAGTAAAACGACTATACTATTTATGTGATTTTATAACTATTTGAGTTAGCAGTAAAATAAAAGCTGATTAATCACAAGAATAAGGTTGTGTTCCAGCCAAACTGCTAGGCATCCAATCACCAATAAAATCATTAGGAAAACGATAGGTATTTGCTTTAAAAGTGAAAGGCAATTGGAATTCCGTGGGTACTTGTCCTGCAACCATGGCTCTACAGGAATTCCTGATTCCGACTTTTTTCATAAAATTGTTATTCAAATGTAATAGCCCATCGCTAACTGTTTCATCTGGTGACTCAATCCGTATATTGCCATCAATCCCCAAACGTGAAGAAGCTGACACTAAGCTATCAGGTGAACTCAGAAATTGATTGGCTACAATTTGGATATTACCACCTTGACCTTCATCCGCTTGTGCAATCATTTGGGCATGATTCATCAGTAAAAATTGCGGCTCAGTTAAAGTTAAACCACCGCCATTGCCAAGCCCTTCTTGTACACTGGTTGAGATTTGGCTCTGATTAAGATAAACCAAACGTTCAACATCCAATGTAATTGCACCTCCACCGCCACTGATAGCTTCTGTGGTAATCGCACTATTGTGGCCTAGTTGTAGTTTTTCAGCTTTAATCTGAATCGTACCCGCATCGCCACCCCTCGCCTGACGTAACCATTGTCCATTGGCATATAAATAGGATTCAGGTCGCCCAGTCTCGGTTTCTAAAACCCGGACTAAATCACCATCAATAGCATCAAACTGTTGTAATCCAACTTGGTTTTGTACCGTTTGGTCGCTGGATTGTAATTGAATCCAATCTTGTCCCGTGTAAATTTGCTGCTCAAGTTCCGCATCTAAAGCCACTTGATCGCCAACTTTGGCTAAACTTAAATTATTCATTGCCAAGGTGCTATCAACTGTATAACGGTTACGGAATGGAACCCATTGCTGATTAGTGTAAAGAAATTGCTGTTTTGTACCCTGTTCATCGCTTAAAGTTGCAATGGGATAGTTATTAAGAAAGATTTGCAGTGAATTATTGTTTGCCAAAGTTTGTAGTTCAGCGACATCATTAACGGAAAATCGACTGACTTTGACCAATCGAGCAAAAATGCGGGAATCACTAGGAAAAGGTAATTCAACAAAGATAAAATCACCTGCTTTACCATCACCCATGTCGTTGATGTGAATTCTATCCCCTTGCTCAAACGGAATATCTTCATACGGAAAATAGGCGCGCCCATTAATACGATTTAAACCATCCGTGTTATCTGCCACATAATTAGATGTCGCTTTAAATGCGGTCCATGTGGCTAAACTTTGTTCATTCTCAAAATAAAAACGGGTATAAATTAAAGAGGCGGCTTGTCCATCTCCTGCATCTTGCACCGTAATAATGTCACCTTCGGCAAATTCATAGCGTTCACCTAATTGTTGCAATTCATCCATATTGGCAACCGTATCAATCGGCTGTTGAATCCGAACTAAACTGTCACCTGTATTGATATAATTGCCCTGTTTACCATTACCAATATCTTGAACTTCAACCACATCACCTTGAGACAGTAAGGCGGCATCACGTTGTTCTGCATTGCTAAACTGATAAGCATTACTAAACTCACTTTCAGACGCAATTTGTGCTCGATCATCTATTTCTAATCGATTGACGTTAATATTAATATTACCTGCATTGTTACCGCCCAAACTGGTGGTTGAAATTGTTCCACCTTGTTGTAATTTCAAAGTCTGAGCATTAAGTATAATATTACCTGCCGCTCCTGCATCCAAGGTTTTAGACTCTGAATTTGCATAAATACCGCTGGTTGATTGGTTGTAATTAGGACTGAGCGTATATGTATCTAAAAAGGTGATTTGAGTATTTGAGGGTGAGTTTAATGGGATTTGTGAAGCGTCTCCACTAATATTAATTTCGGTTTCAATATCAATTTGAATATCCCCACCTTGAGATTGATTCAATGTTGTACTTGATAGCTGTGCACCATCCCATAAATTTAAACTGTTGGCAGTTAATTTAATTGAGCCACCTTGTTCTGCATTGCCAATGGTTTGAGAATAAATACCTGATGCAAAGCCGCTTTCATTTTCACCAAATGGATTAACTCCTTGAATATCAATATCTTCTTGGACTGCAATGGTAATGCTGCCACCCTTGCCTGCTTGTAAGCCTAAACCTGCCAAACTACTCACGCTGATGTACGCACCATCACGCATTAACAAACGTCTGGCCTTAATATCAATATGACCACTGTCACCGCCTTGTACACCGGTTAATTGAGGTTTAGAACTAGAAAAAATCGCACTGGCAATTCCTCCGCCTAATTCCCATGCTTCGCTTAAGGTGAGTGTATCTTCAACCTCTATATTGATATTGCCCGAATTACCTGAGCCATAAGAGGTAACATAGAAAAAACCACCTCGGTTCAGTAATAAACTAGATGCGTTGATGATGACATCACCAGAATCTCCCGCACTGCCATAATAATTTAAGCTATAAATAGCACCACCCTGTTTAAATGCCACTTGTTGTGCTTGTAATTCAATATCACCACCATCGTTTAAACCTGTTGTCCCTGTCACCAGTTCAGCACCATGGTCAACCAGAATTTGTTCTGCTAATAGTCTGATATTTCCACCATATCCATTGCCATCTGCACCAGTGTAAAAATAGGCATCGTTATCCACTGTAATTTGTTTAGCATTAACAATGGCATCTCCACTAGGTCCTGCATCTGCTTGTTTACTTTCAGTGCTTAATAAAATACTGGTTGAAACGCCCTCTTTTTCATTGCGCCCACCTGTAAATAGCACTTGGTTTTTAGCATCAAATAGAGCATCGCCTCCTTTGCCTTGCCCTTTGGTTAGGGTGAATAAAGCTGCGCCATTGCTAAATTCAATATTATTTGCCGTCAATGCCACGTCACCAAACGCACTGCTATCATTTTCATCAATACCAACTGTTGAAAATAGGCGCACGGGACTTCCATCTGCATCTAAGCCCGTAGCTAAAATCAAATCCGTCGCGGTTAAGCGAATATCAATACCTAAACTATCATTGATCGCATCGGTGGTAATTTGTGAACCGTTGAGAATGGAAATATTTTGAGCTGCAATAGTGAGTTGGGTTTTGGTTGCACGTTGGCTGCGTTCAATTGCTAATATGCTGCTATCTAAGGAAAATTGTTCGGCTTGAATATTGAGATTGCCCGAGCTTTGTAATCGAGCCGCTTGGCTGATGCTAACATCGCCACCTATGATAAAAAAATCTTGATCCAATGCGGTCGTTAATTGACTGCCTGTAAAAGACAATGCGGCGGGTGAGTCGGTTAAAAATCCGAAATGGGCAACGGGAGCAATCGTTAATAAATCACGTTCGGGGAATCGTGCATGAAATTCACCATTATCGGATAATTTCAAATAATCTGCGGTCGAAACATGAAAACTGCCTTGAATCTCTAGTTTTGCCGATGCACCAAATAATACGCCGTAAGGATTGAGAAAGTAAAAATCAGCATTAGGAATCGTTGAACGTAGTGTGCCATTGATAAAACTGGACTCACCACCAATCACCCGTGAGATGATATTTTGAATTTGTTCAGAGCCTGAAAATTGTGCTATTTCATCTTGATTTAAATTAAAGCGATCAAAACTGTGAAATAAGTTATTACCAACCGTTTGTCCTAAATCTTGCGAAATATTATACAATCCATTGCTAGTTGATAATGGCTTATCATTGATTGAAATCTCGGCTTGTGCAACACTGGTCAGACACAAGAATAGCCACATAATTGTCCGCATCACCTACCCCTCAATCAGCAACTTGAATTATATTCTGGATAATTCTACAACTATATGAGATAAATATAAAATAGCGTTTCTTTATTGGCAGCTTGTCAGCCTTAATTTTTGGATTAAATTGGCTGTTCAATCGCTAGATAAAATCAGTTGGAAAACGATAATTTGAAAGTGAGGGAAGCTTGGGATGGGGTTCTGCAATCATCGCTTTGCACACATCTTTAAATGTGAATTGGTCTTGCAAGATTTTATTTAAACCTAATATCGACTACTCATTGAACAGATTAAAGCATTAGACATCAAGATATAGTGGTTTTATTTTAAAGTGATACAGGACTAGCAGTCCAACATACAAGCCGAAATTGACTCTATTTTGTGATTGATCCTGATTAGGTTTTTTGATTTTTGAGGCTTTTGTTGTCCAACCCCAAAAATCAAACGACGGCTATAGTCATTTTATTTTAAGATGATACAGGACTAGCAGTCCTATATTTTAAAAATAATAGAATTGACTATAGGACCTATTTTACGACGCAGTACCACGTGATGCTTTTTTACGTTCGTGCTCTTTTAAGTAACGTTTACGAATCCGAATGGTTTTAGGAGTCACTTCGACCAATTCGTCATCATCGATAAATTCTAACGCTTGTTCTAAACTCATCTTAATCGGTGGGGTCAATATTAAGTTTTCATCCGTACCTGCAGCCCGAATGTTGGTTAATTGTTTAGCTTTCAATGGATTAACCACCAAATCATTGTCGCGCGAATGAATTCCAATCACCATGCCTTCGTAGATTTCTTCGCCATGACCAATAAACAAACGTCCACGACCTTGCAAGTTAAATAAGGCATAAGCCAAACTTTTACCTGCACCGTTAGCAATCAACACACCATTAATCCGTTGTCCAATTGTGCCCTCTTTCATTGGCGCGTAATGGTCAAACGAATGGTAGAGCAAACCTGTACCTGAGGTGATGGTCATGAATTCAGTACGGAAACCAATCAAACCACGTGAAGGAATTACAAAATCAATCCGCATCCGACCTTTGCCGTCAGGTTGCATATTGGTCATTTCGGCTTTACGCTCGCCCAATTTTTCCATCACTGAACCTTGGCTTTGTTCTTCTACGTCAACCGTCAAAGATTCAAATGGCTCGTGTATAACACCATCAACTTCTTTCATAATCACTTGTGGACGTGACACACCCAACTCGTAACCTTCACGACGCATATTTTCAATCAAAATACCTAAATGCAATTCGCCACGACCAGCAACTTCAAATTTATCAGGGTCTTCGGTTTCTTCAACTCGCAATGCCACGTTATGTAACAATTCACGTTCTAAGCGGGCTTTAATTTGGCGCGACGTGAGATATTTACCTTCTTTGCCAGAAAAAGGAGAGGTATTGACTTGGAAGGTCATGCTGACTGTCGGCTCATCCACACTCAATGCAGGTAATGGATTAATATGATTGGGGTCGCACAAGGTATCTGAAATATTTAAAACATCAACCCCTGTGAAGGCAACAATATCACCCGCCATTGCGCTTTCAACTTCAACCCGTTTCAAACCATGGAAACCCAAAATTTGCAAAATACGACCTTGACGCTTATTGCCCTTTACATCGACAATTGCAACAGGCGTATTGGTTTTAACCCGACCACTACTAATCCGACCAATACCAATGACACCAACATAACTTGAATAATCCAAGGCACTGACTTGTAATGCAAAAGGTTCTTCTGGATCAACGTCAGGAATTGGTACATGTTCAACAATCATTGCAAACAACGATTCCATGTCACCTTCACGCACAGAACTATCGGGGCTGGCATATCCTTTTAATGCTGAAGCATAAATAATAGGGAAATCAAGCTGGCCATCGTCTGCACCAAGATTATCAAATAATTCAAATGTTTGGTCAACAACCCAATCAGGGCGTGCACCATCACGGTCAATTTTGTTCACAACCACAATTGGACGTAAGCCACGTTTTAAAGCTTTCTCAGTCACGAATCGTGTTTGAGGCATAGGCCCATCAACTGCATCAACCAATAATAAAACTGAATCCACCATAGACAAAACCCGTTCTACTTCTCCGCCAAAGTCGGCGTGTCCCGGTGTGTCTACGATGTTAATACGATAATCATTCCATTTAAGCGCGGTGTTTTTAGCTAGAATGGTGATGCCTCGCTCCTTTTCTAAATCATTGGAGTCCATCACTCGATCCATTTCTTCTACTCGATCTCCTAATGTGCCCGATTGCTTTAACAATTGGTCAACCAAAGTCGTCTTACCATGGTCAACGTGGGCAATAATGGCAACATTGCGTAATTTCGTAATCACCGCGTTTTTCTCACTTGCAAAAAATTAAGCGCATTATACTGATTTTTGATGTTTAGTTTTTGATTTTTATTCAAAAGCCTTGATTATTTTTGAAGAAAATGCACCTCTAAGTGAAGCTGTATCTACATCATTGTTTATTTTTAGCAAATATCAAAATCGCTTTATAAATTTTTATCTCTTTATATCACATTGTTACAGCATCCCATTTGAGCCTAAGCAACTGTTTTTATCATTTAAGGTTACAGTGTTCTTATTTTAAGCTACTATGCAAAAATCTTTATTTACTCAATCAGGTTATGCAGTAATCGATCAATAAAGCGTTCAAAATTTTAGCTTTAGACTGTATTTAAAATTCATCTATTCTAAGAAATTAAAACTCAATCCATTTAGGCTTCATTAAGCTTATTTTTGAACCATTGGGCTTCTGCAAAATTGAAACTTTGAACCCCAATAAACATAGATTCTTTTTGCATAACATCAATTATTTATAAAAGATACTGGATACTGAGGGGCTTATGGGCAAAGCACGGAACTCCAAATCATTAAAATTAGCCGAAAAATTAATTTTTACAGCATTTGGGGTGCTGAAACAGCATAATGGTGAGCTTCAAGGCCGAAAAGTCATAGAAGAAGTGGGTAAGCGTGTTGATTTAGATGCGTGGGCAAAAGCCCGATACGAAAAATCAGGCAAAGTACGCTGGGAATCGATTTTACAGTTTTATACCATTGATTGTAGAAAAGCAGGCTTTTTACTCAAAAATAATGGAATTTGGTATTTAACCCCTGAAGGCGAAGCAGCTTTAGAATTGGGTGAATCTAATTTACTACTACAAGCTAGCTATGCCTATCAGGAATGGAAAGCCAGACAAGTTGTTGATAATGTGGATGAAGAAGAAGAGGAAAAAGAAGAGCAAGAACGCTCTAAAAAACTCAGCGAAGCCACTATTGACGAATATGAAGAAATTGCAATTGAGGGCTTAAAAGCCTTTGTTGCCAACCTTAATCCTTATGAATTTCAAGATGTGGTTGCCGCACTGTTACGAGGCATGGGCTATTACACTCCTTTTATCGCGCCTAAAGGCAAAGATGGTGGTTTAGATGTCATTGCCTACCGTGATCCATTAGGCACAGTCACTCCTAGAATGAAAGTCCAAATCAAACACCGTGAAACCGCCGCTACTGTATCTGAAATCAGGCAGTTAATGGGTTTACTGCAAAGAGAAGGTGATGTGGGGATTTTTGTATCCACAGGTGGATTCACCGCCGATGCCAAAGCCACTGCCCGAAACTCCCATGTTCATGTTGAATTAATTGACTTCGATCGCTTCATTGGATTATGGCAAGATTTTTATGAAAAACTCCCAGATGAAGATAAAAAAAGATTACCTCTGACTCCGATCTATTTTCTTGGACAATGAATGATTTAGATAACTCGCCTTACGTATGTAGGATGGGTAGAATAGAAAACATCATTTTTTATTACTGAAAGGCACGGCGTTAGCCTCATAAGACGCAAAAATATGGCAATTAGAGTTTGGAGAAAACTCGGCGAGGATACTAACTCGTTATTAGGTAGATTTCGTGTAAAAACTAATTTTCATCACAATTTTTCTTATACAAAAAGGCGATTTGGGTATTACGAAAAGTCCAGCGCGATAAGAAAGAGAAAAAAACAAAGAAAAACCATCAATCGCTCAGGCATATATACTATTGATGGTATTGGCTTTAAAACAAACAAGCTAAATAGAAATATGCATTTTGGGCTGCAATTACAATTTTCTAAAACAGATGTGATTAAAGAGTTGTGCAACTATCGAAAACCAAACCGAAAAAAACATAAATATAAAGAATAGCTTGCTGTTTTTTTATATTTACCCTGTTCTTATTGGGTATTAGATACCATTGTTTAACAAGTAATTATGATGGAGGTTGACATGGGTCAGAAGTTTACGGCACTTTCAGATAAACATATTGCGTTTATTAACGATCAAAAAATATTTTTTGTGGGTACAGCGGCTGAAATAGGCAATGTTAATGTATCACCAAAAGGTGGCAATTCGCTTCGTGTGATTGATTCAAATACGATTGCATGGCTCAATTTAACGGGGAGCGGCAATGAATCTTCGGCTCATGTTTTGCGCAATCCAAGAATGACAATCATGTTTTGCGCATTTGAAGGTAAACCACTGATACTTAAAACTTATGGAAATGCCCGTGTTTTGCATCGGAATGATGTGGAATGGTCACAGTTTACAAACCTGTTTCCAGAAAATATTGCCTCAAGACAAATTTTCATACTGGATATTTCGCTTGTTTTATCATCCTGTGGTATGGCTGTACCTTATTTTGATTATCAAGCTGATCGGGATTATTTAGCAAAATGGTCTGATAAACAGGGCAAAGAAGGGGTTGAACGATATTGGTTGCAAAGAAACCAAACAAGTCTTGATGGTTTTGATACTGAAATTGCAGAACGTACTGGTATAGAAAAACATTCAGATTGAAAATTAATACACAGCGTTTTAAATTTGTCTTTGCTCGCGGCTACCCAGTTCAATTTGATAATGTGGGTTTAAGCCGCTCTGCTTCAAAGATTAACTTATTAAGCAGAGCTTATCACTTTAAAGCCTATTTCTAAGCAAGCAAATCATCTGCAACGGGATAACGCGGGTCTTCAATCACATTCACCTCGACCAAATCACCTGCTTTACGCAATAATTTACGACAATCCTCGCTTAAATGACGCAGATGCAAACGCTTTCCAGCATTTAAATAACGCTCTGCTAAATTGTCAATGGCTTCAATTGCGCTGTGATCCATAACCCGAGAATGCTGAAACTCCACAATCACATCATCAGGATCATTTTCTGGGTCAAATAAATTATGGAAATTATTCACTGCAGCAAAAAATAAAGGCCCGTGCAACTCATAAACTTTGTTGTTCATATTGCCTTCATAAGTTTTGACATTGATATGCTTCGCATGTTGCCACGCAAAAACCAACGCAGACACAATCACACCTACAACCACCGCAATTGCTAAATCGGTCGCAACGGTCACACCCGATACCAAAATTAATACAAATGCGTCAGAACGCGGAATCTTGCCCATAATCTTCAAGCTAGACCATTCAAAAGTACCAACCACCACCATAAACATGACACCAGTCAATGCCGCCAATGGAATTATTTCAATCAAGCCAGAAGCAAATAAAATAAAGGCTAATAAAAACAACGCAGCCGTAATACCAGAAAGACGACCACGCCCTCCTGAATTAATATTAATCATGCTCTGCCCAATCATGGCACAACCACCCATACCACCAAAAAAGCCTGTTGTAACATTCGCAACACCTTGAGCAACACACTCTTTATTGCCACGTCCACGGGTTTCGGTTAATTCATCAATCAAACTTAAGGTTAATAAAGATTCAATCAAACCGATCGCAGCCAAAATCACCGCGTAAGGAAAAATAATGATTAAAGTTTCTAAGGTAAATGGAACACTAGGAATGCTAAATGCGGGTAATCCGCCTGCAATTGAAGCCATATCACCCACGGTGCGGCTTTCCAAACCTAAACCAATCACAATCAATGAAACCACAACAATAGCCACCAACGATGATGGAATGGCTTTAGTTAATTTGGGTAAAAAATGGATGATTGCCATGGTCAATACCACCAAGCCTAACATCAGGTACAACATATCAGCTTGTAACCATTGGCTCTGTCCATTTTCATCTGTAATTTGGAATGATTTGAGTTGAGCAAGAAAGATCACAATCGCTAAGCCATTCACAAAACCGAGCATCACAGGATGAGGTACCATGCGAATAAATTTTCCTAGCCGAAAAAATCCAACCAGAATTTGAATTAAGCCCATCAGAACGACTGTTGCAAATAAGTATTCAACCCCATGTTCTGCAACCAATGCCACCATGACGACAGCTAGTGCGCCTGTCGCGCCTGAGATCATGCCGGGGCGACCGCCAATCACCGCCGTAATCAGCCCTACTATAAAAGCTGCATACAATCCAACTAAAGGTTCGACCCCTGCAACAAATGCAAATGCTACCGCTTCTGGCACGAGGGCAAGTGCAACAGTGAGACCAGAAAGAATGTCATTCTTAGAGCCATAAGCTGTATTATCGAAGTTAAAAAACACAAAAAACCCCTGAGATATTATTATGAAAATTAGAAATTAAAACAACTAATTATAACATATTAAAGCCAATTCTTTATGTGAGAAGTCATTATTTTATTGCATTGCAACATTTGGTGGATAAATCGCAATTTGAGGTTGCAGAGTTTGAGGTTACAGAGAACGAAATTATATTAACAAGAAGGGAAAAATATTGTTATATAGTCATTTTATTTTAAGAGGATACGGACTGGCAGTCCTATGTTTTAAAACTATTTGATATTTAAAGCATTTAAGGACTGCCAGTCCTAATACTCAAGATGAAATTGACTATAACAAGCAATTAGTCTGGTTCTACTCGCAATTTTAAAATCGCGCGTTCGGAGGCTTCTTCAACCGTAAAGCAAAGGCCGCTAATGACAGTGGATTCACCTGCTTTTGGGATATGGCGTAAGCGTGATAACACTAGGCCACCAATAGTATGGGCTTCAGTGGTTGGTAAGTGGACATCTAATACATCATTGGCTTCTGAGATAGGGATACGAGAATCCATTAAAAAAACTTCTTCACCTAACATTTCAAAAATACGGCGACGTTTGGGTAAATACTCTTCAAAATCATAGCCCACATCAATCTCGCCGACGACTTCTTCTAAAATATCTTCCATCGTAATCATCCCAATCGCTGAGCCAAATTCATCAACCACAATCGCGGTATGATCCTCACGCTCACGTAATACTGGCAATAATTCATCAATAGTCTGTAACTGAGAAACATAATAAGCAGGCTTTATCATGGTTTCTAATCGGGTATTGGATAAATCTTTATCTAACAAATCCCATGTTGAAATCGTCACAATCCCTGTGATATTGGTAATATTGTTGTGATAAACAGGTAAACGATTAAAACCACGTCGCCGTACCAATGAAATAGCATCAGCCGTACTGCGGCTATAATTCAACGCGACCATTTCAGCCACAGGAATCATTGCTTCACCGACTAAGGTATCAGCAAACCGAATTGCACGCGAAATCCGTTCACGGTCAAATACATCAACATTGGAACTACGTTCAGCCATATCTAAAATACTGCGTAACTGCTCACGAGTAATAAACAAGTTTTGCTCAGATTTGCCACCGCCAAGTAAACGCGCCATCAAATGTGCAATACGAGAAAAAATAAATACGAGAGGATAAAACAAGGTTGCAAAAAAACGCAAAGGATAAACAATGATCGGTGCAAGATAATCAGATTGTTGCTGATAAACACTTTTAGGTACAATTTCACCAAAAATCAGTAATAATGGGGTGAAAATCAAAAACGCATATAAATCGCCTATTTTACCAAAATAACCCATCATCAAACTTGTGCCTAACGTGGTTAAAACAACGGTAGCAATATTCGTCCCGACTAAGGTTGTACCCAAAATAACATGCGGGGTTTCAAACATTTTCAACGCCATTTTCGCGCCTTTATTACCTTGACGGGCTTTATAGCGTAATTTGATTTTATCTGCATTGACCAGCGCGATTTCAGAACCCGAAAAAAAACCTTTCAAGGCTAGAAATAAAACAATCATAAATAAAATAGACAATAAATCCACGATTATAAAAACCTTATTAAAATATAGTTATTCATCATACTCAATGACTACTATAACGATAATGAGTTTCAATATCGTGACGGGTTAAAATACCTTGAATTTTTGTATTTTTCTCATCAGTAGTATATTTTGAAGAAACATCAATAATATATAAGGCTTCACAGTCTTGCTTATCTAGTGTTTCTTGGGCTTCCTGCAATGTTGCTTGAGAGTAAATAGGTATAATTTGCTGACGTTGAGCAGGAATCGAAATTAAATCAACCACCTCAGTCATTTCGCTGCTTTGTAAATAATGGGCTAAATCTGAAGCGCGTAATAAATGATAATAACCTTGCTGATCGTGCGTGACAATCCACAGTGGATTATGGCATAGAGCTTCAATAATTTCGGCCTTATGTGTGTCACGTGGCAATATCACAAAGTTTTGCTCCATTGCATGAATAACCCCAATCCGCCGCAGAGATTGAGAAACAGGATCAGTTTGATAATCTAAGCCTCGTGCTCGCATCAGTTCGATAAATACAGATTGTTTACGCCAAGGAGAACTCCCTGTAATCAAATTAGCACTGATAATCACAACCATGCTAGGTAAAATTAAACTGGGATTATAGGTAAATTCTAGTAACGCGGTGAGGGCAGCCAATGGAGCTTGTAATACTGCACCCATTATTGCACCCATACCCAGCATTGCATACAACATGTGCTCTGTTGGCGCATGAGGCAAAAAGTTTGATACCAGCATCCCCATTGCACCACCAACCATTGCACCAATCAGTAAAATAGGCCCAATTAAACCACCCGGTAGGCCTAAACCCAAACAAATAGGCGTTATAAATAATTTAGCAGCGGCGATTATTAAGAGTACGCTAAACACAGAATCCCCTGTTAAAGTTTCATTTATGGTGTCATAGCCTGTTCCCATAATTTGAGGCACCCATAAGCTGACAATCCCTGTTAATAATCCAGCCAAAGTAGTACGCTGCCAAATTGAAAATCGCGGCGCAATATGTTTTGTTACAAACTCCAATATATAAATAAATGAGGTCGCAACTAGGCCAATCACAATACCCACTAAAACCAGATAAAATAATTCTGTATTTGGCTGAAGAAATGCCATCTCTGAGGAAAGTTGAAAGGTTGTATCTATTTCGGTAAAGTGGCGAGTCAGCATGGTTGCAATAACCGTTGAAATAATCACAGGGGTAAAACTGGCCACGGAATATTCAAGCATCACCACTTCCATGGTAAAAATCACTGCGGCAAGAGGTGTATTAAAGGAGGCGGCGATTGCCGCACTGACACCACAAGCAATTAAATTTCTTAAACTATTATTGGGTAATTTAAGCCATTGTCCCAGCAAACTACCTGCTGCACCCCCAAGGTGTACCACAGGTCCTTCACGTCCAACAGAATGCCCCGAAATCAAACAGATTGCAGCCCCAAAAAACTGTAGAATAGCATTGCGTAACGGTAAATAGCCTTGATGATAAACTAAGCGTTCCATCACATGTACCACACCGACCGCTCGATTTTCAGGTCTAAAACTTTGAATCAGCAAGCCGACAACTAAGCCGCCAATAACAGGCAATAAAACCCGAAATAATGGTGGTAAGCTTTCAAAGTCATCGGCCTTTGTTAAAAATTGAGTTTGCCCCCATGCAACCAGCCAATGTAGGCATAGAACAACACACCCAGTAATAATCCCTATAATCACAGCCAAAAGCGATAGCTGTGGCAAAGCCTCTGAAGCGGCTAGACGAGTACGCAGTTTTTGTAACATGGGTTTAATGGTCTTCTATCTATAACAAAGCATGAACAAAGCACGATAAAATCCTAACTTATTATATCGAATTTATACCGTTTTAATTTGCACTATACTTTAAATGTACCGAAAAAATAAAAACGATTTTTACCATGCAATCTGTTGTTTATCACGGAAAAAGCCACCCGTTTCAGCATGATATGCCAGAGTCGCAAGCCATACGATGCCCTCAACCCCTTGTTGCACATCACGATCCGCATTCATACCGCCCATATCAGTACGCACCCAACCGGGGCAGACGGAATTAATTAAAACATTACTCACCTGAGCCGTTTTCAATTCAGCAGCAAAGACACGAGTCACCGTATTCAATGCAGTTTTAGAAGTACGATAGCCGGGGCAACAGCCATCCATTTCACTCAATTGTCCCATACCACTGGAAATATTAACCACCCGTCCATAACTTTGCTCAATCATCATTGGAATAAAGACTTGGCATAAACGCAGCGGTGCATATAAATTGGTTTCCATTGCCGTGCGGACAATATCGACGCTGACATTAAAAATACTACTTTCCGCGCCGCCTGCTTCAGATGCGCTGCCTGCTATATCAGGAAAAATCCCAGCATTATTGACTAGAATATCTAAACGGCCATATTGTTTTTTAATCCATTGTTCAGTATTTAAGATGCTTTGCTCATCCGTCACATCGAGTTGATGCGCAATCACATTATCCAATCCGATATTTTTAACCGCCATTTGGCCTTTTTCTATATCGCGACAAGCTAAAATCACTTGGATATCTTGTTGAGCAAGCTGGCGACAAATTTCTAAACCAATACCGCGATTTGCGCCTGTGACTAAAGCCACTTTACTGGTCATCATTTTTTACCTCGTTTGGCACTTTGTAATATTCAGGTGGTGCAAACATAGCCGTATTCAACGCCATTTGATAAGTTCGAAATATCTCTTCGTTAAAAGCGACAAAAGTAACTCGTTCAATACCTTGATGTTCGGCAATAAATTCATAAGTGGTTTTGACTGCAATTTTAACTGCATCCATAATAGGATAACCGTAAACACCACAACTAATCGCAGGAATCGCAATGGTTTTAAGATTATTATCAAGCGCGACTTGTAAGCTATTTTTATAGCAATTTGCTAAAGTTTCGGCTTCATTATCCACCCCGCCACGCCAAATAGGCCCTACAGTATGAATAATATGTTTTGCAGGTAAGTGATAGCCTTGAGTGATTTTTGCAGTCCCTGTCGGACATCCACCTAAAGTGCGGCATTCCAGTTTTAAATCTGTACCTGCTGCACGGTGGATCGCGCCATCTACACCGCCACCACCCATTAAACTTTCGTTGGCTGCATTGACGATAGCATCTACTTCAAGCAAGGTTATGTCCGCTTGCTTAACATCAACTTTAGTTTTCATGATTTTTATGTGAGTTGAGGTGAGTTTAGAAGTGTTAGAGAGTCGAAATAATGTAGCAGAAAGTCATTGCAATATCGAGAGAAATTAACAAATGCTTGTAAATAAATTTAATTGTTGATGTTTATAAATAACGGGATTAGCACAATTAAAATAGGCATTTTACAGCAAAGAGCCTATGGCAACTCATGGAACAAAAAACCGCTTATTTTCAAATTTGATCCGTTTTTCTCAAGTCGAGCAAAAAAGCATTTTCCTATTAACTTACCTTACGTAAATAAAACAACTTTTCATTTTATGTAGGGTGGAATAGCGCAGTGTTTTCCAGCAAAATATACAATACACTTGGGATGGTGGTGGAATACGGTGAGAGACAATTTATTAATAATAACCAACATCAAAGACTCATCTATTCCACCCTTACTCTTTCAAATTTTTTTCATTTTCGTAACATGAGCTATTAAATTGATATTCCCATTGATCCAAAACCCGTACATTCACAGGCTGAGTTTGTGGATAAACATTTTCAGTATAAGGTACAATACTGTAAAAATATTTTAGTTCGTGCTTATTAATCCTAAGGACTCAAGATTGAATAGGATATCCAGCTAGGCTATCACATATAGTACACTTTAATAAAAAATGCTGAATCATTAGCTATCCTTGAGTCGATACAAATATAACCTAATTTTGGGAGAGAGGAGAAATCTCATGGCTGAACCGCAATCCTTACGTTTTGTTAGTAAATTGACCCGTAATACGTTGGCATTGGTTTTAGCTGGTGGACGTGGCTCGCGCTTAAAAAATCTAACCGATTGGCGTGCAAAACCCGGTGTCCCATTTGGTGGTAAGTTTCGGATTATTGACTTCCCATTGTCTAATTGTATCAATTCAGGGATTCGGCGCGTTTCAGTGCTGACTCAGTACAAATCTCACTCTCTGATTCGACATATTCAAAAAGGTTGGGGATTTCTACGTGGTGAATTTGGTGAATTTATTGAGCTCTTACCCGCACAACAACGCTTAGATGAAAGCTCTTGGTACTCAGGTACGGCCAATGCGGTGTATCAAAATTTAGATATTTTACGCAGTCATAAACCTGACTATGTGTTGATTTTGGCAGGCGACCATATTTATAAAATGGACTATGGGCCAATGATTGCGCAGCATGTTGAAAGTAATGCAGATATGACGGTAGGCTGTATAGAAGTTGATTTAGAAGAAGCAAAAGGCTTCGGAGTAATGGCAGTGGATGATGCTCATCGAGTAGTTGAATTCCAAGAAAAACCAGATAATCCTAAATCAATGCCGAATAATCCTGATGTTGCACTGGCTTCAATGGGAATTTATGTATTTAGTGCGGAATTTTTATACGAGCAACTGTATTCTGATGCGAGTTCCAAAGATTCCAGCCATGATTTCGGCAAAGATATTATTCCATCCTTGATTAAAACCCATAAAGTCTATTCCTACTTATTCCATGATAAACGCGATAATCAACAATCTTACTGGCGCGATGTGGGCACAGTGGATGCGTTTTGGGAAGCCAATATTGATTTAGTCTCCGTGACTCCAGAATTGAATTTATATGATACAGAATGGCCGATCTGGACATATCAAGAGCAACTTCCTCCAGCCAAATTTGTATTCGATGACGATGACCGCCGAGGCATGGCTGTGGATTCCATGGTGTCTGGTGGCTGTTTGATTTCAGGGGCATCACTACGTCGCTCACTATTATTTTCAAATGTAGTAGTAAATTCTTTTTGTGAATTAGAAGATGCAGTGGTTTTACCTAATGTCAATATCGGTCGTCATTGCCGAATCAAACGCGCGGTGATTGATAAAGGCTGTCAAATTCCACCTAATACGGTGATTGGTGAAGATGCAGAACAGGATAAGCAACGCTATTTTGTCACGGACAAAGGGATTGTTTTAGTCACTCCTGAAATGCTTGGACAGGATACACATAACGCAAGGTAATTATGAACGACTTGGGAACGCTAAACCTGTTTGCTATTGTATTAGGTAGCCTTTTTGTGCTGCTGTTTGTCGGTTATGTTGCTTTTTCTAGTGTTATTTTTGTACCGCAAAGTATGAAATATACGTTGGAATATCTTGGACGTTATACCAAAACCTTGGAAGCTGGTGTGCATTTTGTTGTGCCACTTTTGCACCAAATCAGCAATAGAATCAGTATGAAAGAAAAGGTGCTAGACATTCCAGCTCAAAGTGTTATTACCAAAGATAATGCAATGATTACAGTGGATGGTGTGGTTTTCCATAAAGTATTTGATCCTGAAAAAGCCACCTATCAAATTGACAATCTTGATGAGGCGATTAAGCAACTGACCTTGACCAATATTCGTAGTGTGATGGGTTCAATGCCGCTGGATAGCATTTTATCTGATCGAGAAAAGATTAACGATAATCTGCTACGAGTGGTTGATGATGCCACTGACCCTTGGGGAATTAAGATTTCACGGGTTGAGATTAAGGATATTAAACCGCCTAAAAATCTGGTGGATGCGATGGCACAGCAAATGATTGCCGAGCGGAATAAACGGGCACAAATTTTAGATGCAGAAGGTAGTAAACAGGCTGAA
The DNA here is from genome assembly GCA_016744725.1 of Candidatus Albibeggiatoa sp. nov. BB20. Lineage (GTDB taxonomy): Bacteria > Pseudomonadota > Gammaproteobacteria > Beggiatoales > Beggiatoaceae > Albibeggiatoa. The sequence goes on from JADGDW010000055.1 coordinate 21,256, forward strand.
GTTTCAAAGGCTGAAGGTCATAAACGCTCGTTGATTCTAAATGCAGAAGGTGAGAAAACCGCGCAAATCTTACAAGCAGAAGGGGCGAAAAAATCAGCGATTCTAAATGCAGAGTCGGATATTGAAATCGCCCGTTATGATGCTGATGCGCGGAAAATGTTGGCCAGTGCTGAAGCAGAAGCCACAAAACTTTTGTCTAAGGAATTGGTTAAAGGCGATGTACAGGCGATTAATTACTTTTTGGGTTTGAAATATGTTGAAGCCTTAAAAGAAATCGGTCGGGCAAACAATCAAAAATTGGTATTAATGCCTTATGAAGCCACACAGATTCTTGGCTCAATTGCAGGTATGGGTGATATTTTTAAAGAAGTGACAAAAAATAAAGAAGCCCTTCAAGAAAATAGAGAACACGCTAAACCTTGTCCCAAAAAACAAGAAGAGTCTGAATAACTCATGCGTGCAGTTTTAATTAAGACTTGTTTGAGAATCTTGGCAGTTTTTCCTTTAGCTTGGAATTATCGATTGGCGACGCGCTTAGGTAAGTGGATTGCGCGTCATCCTAACTGGCGTATCGCGTCGGTCACGCGCACGAATATTGAGTTATGTTTTCCTGATTTGCCTGCTTCTGAACAACAACGATGGATTGAAAAAAGTATTATTGAAACCTGTAAAACTTTTGTTGAATTAGGTACGTTATGGCTATGGCGGTCACAGAAAACCCTGAGTCTGGTCAAAAAAGTCAGCAATGAGGATTGTTTGCAGCAGGCATTAGCACAGGACAAAGGGGTTATTTTATTAACGCCACACTTTGGCGCATGGGAAATGGCGGGATTATATGCATCAAAACATTATCCAATGACGGCGTTATATCGTCCACCAAAGTTGTTAGGCTTAAATCAATTTATTCTCGATGCACGGCAACGGGCTAGCGGTCGTTATGTCGCAACCGATAAAACAGGGATTAAAGCTTTATATCAAACTCTGAAACAGCAACAAGTCATCGGTATTTTGCCAGATCAAGTGCCAAGTCGCGGTAATGGGGTGTTTGCACCTTTTTTTAATCAGCCAGCGGATACCATGGTATTAGTTGCACGTTTTGCCAGTAAAACTCAAGCACCTGTGATTTTTACTTTTGCAGAACGGCTTGACGATGGATTTCATATTCATTTTTTTCCTGCACACCCTGATATCAATAGCAGTGATTTAGCCATTTCAACTCAAGCATTAAATCAAGGGGTTGAACACTGTATTATGCAGCAGCCAACCCAATATCAGTGGAGTTATAAACGCTTTAAACATGTGCCTGAGGGACAGAATAGTATTTATGATTGATTGAAAATAAACCGTAAGATTATAGTCAATTCTGTCTTGAGTATGAGGACTGGCAGTCCTGAAATACTTTAAATATCAAATAGTTTTAGAATCTAGGACTATATCATCTTAAAATAAAATGACTATAGGAGCACAAAACCTGTTTAGCAAGCCGTGTATGTACAAACAAGATAAATCTTGCACTCCTGAGAAACTTAAGCAGTTTTAAAAATAATGTCTCGTGTCAGAATTTAACTATTTTAAAATAGAATCAATTGGTTAAATTCAAACCTTTTCCTCCAGCCATTCATGGGCTAAAGTCACAACCCCTTGTTCAACGCCTTCTTGTTCGACTTGCAATGATAATGCAGTGACAATTTGATCGTATAAATGAATCGCATTTTCACAGCCTAAAGAAACATGTACCGTATAATTGCCTTTGAGCAAAATTAAATCCTTAAATTGAATTTTGATTTGTCCTTGACCCTGTTCACATTGGCTTAAAACATAGCCATCATTGTGAGTTGAGGCACTGGCCACTAACAATCCATCTTTGCGCCAGATCGCAACGCCTAAGCTTGGTTTCGGCAATTTCACATCATAATTAAACTGAATGTCGATCCAAAAGTCACTTTGTCCTGTTTTGAGAACTAATTCATCACCCGTTTTGCCATTCGCATGACCGATAACGCGGGTAATTCGCGCAATGGATTTAGATGTAGGAGGTTTGGTAGATTGTTGGGGTGCTTGGTTTTCCACATCTTGATTACTATCTGTACTTAAAAACTCAGTATAGGCCGTCAACACTTGTGAAGGCAGGCCATCCATTTTAAGCATCCCTTTATCTAACCACAACACACGGTCACAAATTTTCTCAACTTGATACAAGGAATGAGAGCAAAATAAAATGGTTTTACCTTGTTCACGAAATTGCATAATACGGTCAAATGATTTTCGGGCAAAGTTACCATCACCGACTGACAACGCTTCATCAATAATCAAAATATCGGGATTCGCACAAGTGGCAATCGCAAAGGCCAAACGCACAAACATGCCAGAAGAATAGGTTTTTACTGGGCGATCCATAAAATCGGCAATGCCTGCAAATGCAACAATTTCATCATATAAGTCATTAATTTCAGCTTTACTCAAGCCAATAATCGTACCGCTTAAATATACATTCTCCCGTCCTGTCATATCGGGATGAAAACCAGAACCCAGTTCCAATAAAGCCGATACACGCCCAAAGGTTTGACATTCACCATGAAGATCAGGGGTTAAAGTACCTGCAACTACTTTTAGGAAAGTGCTTTTTCCCGCACCATTATTACCTACCAATCCAACCACTTGGCCGTGTGAAATATGTAAATTAAGCGGCTGTAAGGCATGAAACACTTGGGCAGTTGGTTTATGAGTGATAATTTCTTGCAGTCTGTTCCAACCACTTTGATAAGATTTATAAGTTTTACTGACGTTACTCAGACTGATTGCGTGGAGCATAGTGATTTTCAGACCAAATTATTTTTATTAAGGATTTATGAAGGTGGGAAAAATGAAAGCTATATTAAAAGTGATCTTCGCGTAAAACTGTTAATTTAGTTTCAATTTCTTCTATTTTTTGACTAAAAAGCTCTCTTTCTGACCTGTTTCTAGTATTCTTCCGTAGATTTGTATATTCATCTCTTTCTTCGCAAAGTTTAGCACGTTTGTACTCATATTCTTTTTGCCTGTTTTTACTCTCCCAGCGCTTTAATATATTTGGCAAATATAATCCAAGAATGGTAGTCATAAGTGAAACAAGAGCAAGCAAAATACCTCTCATTGTGCTTAAAATAGGTGAGCTTGTTGGAAATAAAGTAACAATAACTAAGATACTAACAACTCCAATTGTACAAGTTAAACGTGTAGCTTGTAATTCAGTATCATAATCATTAGAGGAAGTTTTTTTATCCATTAATACGCTTCCTCAAATTTAAACTTGTTCAAAATGAGATGAATCATGCTTGGGTAATTGTTTTTGCTTTTTAGAAAATGCTTTCTGTTTAGCAACAATTTTTAATATTACTAATAAGCCATAACCCAAAGT
>JADGDW010000240.1 GCA_016744725.1 Candidatus Albibeggiatoa sp. nov. BB20
GTTTATTCATTTATTTCTAAATTAAAAAATTGCTGAATTGTTTTTATCAAAGATGGTTTTATATTAGATAAATATAATCAATCGGTTAGCAACAACAGATATTTAGCCATCAACTTTGCTAGCTTGAAAAAAACAACCCATTTAATAAATAAGTTATGAGCATGGATTATGCCTAATATTTAAATGTTAAATATCAATCAATTATATTATCGTGCTGATGTTTTGTAGTATTTGCGACATAATACTATTAAGGGTAAATAAAATTTTGTCGCAAACATAACAATAGGATTTAAATTGAGGAGAATCCAGTATCAATGGCTTTTTAGGTTTAGAAGCAAGCGAAATGCCTCACAAGTAGTTTCATTCCAGCTATTTCAAATATCCAGTAAATTTATTGGATTGAGGCATTTTTATACAATCGCTTTATTTTTCCAAGGAAATTCAGCTTCTGGTACAGTACAATTTAAAAAGCGGCACAGCTTATCCCAGTCATCCCCTTCAAAAACATTAAATGCTAAAAATTTATCTTGAGGTTTATCTTTAAAAAACTGTGTTACTCGCTGGTCAAAAGCATGGTACACATCTGGCCAATTATCATGTTGATAAAAAAGCGTTTCATTGTGATGTTGTACCACCTCATTAACTGGGGAAAATGTTTTCTTAATCGTTTGAATATCACCTGCTGCATGGTATCTCATATAATGTTTGACCATGGACTTTTCCCAAGCAGCAACATCTCGAACCGTATAAATAAATTTAGCATTGGGATATTGGCTATAAAGTTGTTCAAAAATACAGGCAATTGTCGAGTCTGTCAGAGCATCGAATAAACAGGCATCTTTAGCATTGAGTTCACGCCGTGTATGAGGATTTTCCCAATGTTCTGTATGCAGATTTAATATACGCAAGGCTTGAGTTAAAGACGATGTTGCCGTTTTATTTAAACCAATGACAAAAACTTTAGCTCGTGTGTAATCAGGAAAAGAGGGTGAACTAAGCTTCTCTGCTATTTTGATTAAATCTTTGCCTTGTCCAGAATTGGATAATTGTGATTTATATTGGCCAATTAAAGCTTTAACCTGTTGATATTGTTCTAATGCCAAATGTAAACCAATGATAAGCTTGAATGTATTAAACTGGTCTTTTGAACTAAACTGACTGCTTTGTGTTTCTAATTTTTGTAATAACTTAATAAGCTGTTCACTTCTTTGTTGACCATCATAAAACCGCTGAATAAAACGAAAAAATGTATGATAAACAGGTGAATATTTTGAATCGATGGACAGGATTTGATTTAAATTATTTAAAGCATTTTCAGGCTGGTGGACAGCAATCAATTTTTTGGCTTTTAAATGTAACAGTTCTATGTTTTTAGGCTGGGTTTCCAACAATTCATCTAATAATGCAAGCACTTGGCTCACTGTTTTTGCATGCTGTGTGATATAACTTATTTTTCTATAAAGCTCTGATTTTTCTGGGTACTGCTGTATTAGAGATTTCAATAATTGTTCTGATTCTTCATATTGCCCAAGATGGAACAAGGTATCAGCCTTGTTATATAAACCAAAATATTGATGCTGAGACGAATCTGCTTGTGTTAAAAATTGCTCCCAATAAATCAGTGCCTGAGTATAATCCTCAATCTGCATCATAGCTTGAGCCAAACCCGCATAGCCTTCTAAGCGATCGGGATAAAGTGTTACAAGTGATTTAAACGTATTGATAGCATTATTTTGTTGATTACAAATTAAAAAAACTTCACTTTTGTTCAGCAACCACTTAAATTTATCTGGATGTTTTGGAAAAATATTTAAGCAATTATCCAAATATTGGATAGCCATTGGCCAGTTTTGTTGTTTTTTGGCACTGAGAAACAGGCCATTATAAAAATCAACTTGTTGTGGATATATTTTTATCGCCGCTTGGTAAGTCTGTTGGGCTGCTTGTAGGTTGTTTGTTTGCAGTAATAATGCGCCAAAATCCTTATATACCTGTGCAGGTTGTTTGGAATTAGACTGAAGCAATTGATAGTAGGTATTCAATGCTCCTTTAATATCATTTTGTTTTAATTGAAGTTGAGCCTGTTTAATATGATGCTGAGTACGGTTCATTTTAAAAATCTTTTGGTTTTTGTATAAGGCCTAAATCCACCAATTGTTGACTTGATACATACTTTTCAGTGCTAGGGCAAATACATGAATTATCTGTACCAAATTCAGATAGCTTTTGCTGGTAAATATGATGTCTACGTTGGCAATGTCCGCCCAGATTTACAATATTTTTATCTTGCAGTATATTTCTATCTGCATCAAGTAGTTGTGGATATAATGGCAGTTTATAGTGTAATAAGACACTGGAAACATCTGCAACTCGCGCCGCAGTGATGAAATGACTACTGGCTAAAAACTTAATTCCCTTGCCACCTTTTATCAATGGGGTTTTATTTTGTAATTCACGCCCCTCAAATAAACGTTTACGAACACCGCCTCTTACCCGCCAATAAGGTGCTTTATAATACCCAAAAAAGCTATAGTCATTATCAAAATAACATGCATTATCAATAGCCTGCCTTACTGTTAAATTATTTTTCCCAAAGGTTTCTGGGTACATATCCAACATAAAGCTTTTTACTGCTTCGTAGCCATTTGCATCTAAGTAATCTAATAAATGGTGAATCCCTTTGTGTTCCATTTCTGGGAATACAAATGCCTCATCTGTATCCGTAAACAAACACCAGTGCCCATCCCCGTAATCCTCAACTAATTGATTAATCCAACTCATTCCAGAGCCAGCACGCCCATAATGATCATTTGTCCAAAATAAATGCACATCAGCTTGTTGTAATAAAAAGGCTTGGGTTTGGTCAGAAGAATCATTATCAACTATGAAAAATCGCGTCACGCCTAATTGACGGTAATAATCTAAAAACCAATCAAGGCGTTGTAGTTCATCTTTAGTATAAGCAAATAAAAGTAACTCTCTATCCACTAAGTTTATTGGTTTACTATCGATGCGTTGCAGATTTGTTTTACTGTGTGTTTCTAGGGAGTATCTTTCTGCTAAATAGTGCATGGATATTTGTTTGGCTTTTTCTGCATCACCAATAAATTGATAATACCAAGATTGTATCTCTAAATAATCCGACTCAGTCTTGCTTAATAATGTTTTTGCAAGTTGGGCTGCTTGTTGTTGGTTGTTGTTATAAATATAAGCCCTCACCATATCTAGCTTTACTTGATCTATTTTCCTTGGATCTAACTGCTCTAACTGTATTGATTCAAAAAGTGGAATGGCTTGTTGTAACTTATCCTTTTCCCAATACCTAGTAAGAATATCTATTTTTTTCAGAAAAACCATCATATTTTCAGGATGAGCTTTGACCAATTGGTTAACGAGAGCGAGCGCAGCATCACACTGATACTGTAAATCAAAGTTAGTACAACGCGCTATTTGGAAACTCACATCTTGGGTTTTATTGTAGAGTTCAAGGCTCAATTTTTCAGCTTGTTCATATTCGGTTGCTTGCGATAGAGCAAAGATATACCCGCGTTGAATTTGAATCTCATCTGGAAATAATTGATAAGCTTGCTTCCAGCGATTGACAGCAATATCATATTGCATCATCTTTTCAGCAATTTTGGCAAATCCAATAAATCCAATAGGTTGTTTGGGATATTCTTGCATCGTTTGGCTAAAAATATGCTCTGCATCTTCTAATTTTCCTAAGTGACTATAAGCATTTGAATAGCTGACATACCACCAAATCTCAGCCTGTTGATGAAATTTATTAAAACAAATCTGCCAATATTTAAGTTCAGTTTGTCTATCATTGTTTAATTGGGCAATCCGAGCTAAATTGACATAGCTAGGACTTTCATTTGGGTCAAGTTTGATTAATATTTGACAGGTTTTTTCGGCATCGTCTAAAAGATTTAGTTGCATTAACATTTTTATTTTATTAGTAAGCCAGCTTGCTTGTATTTGTTGCGGAAACTTTTGCAAACACGTATCCCAGTATTCCAATGCAAGTTCCCATTTCCCTTGGGTTTGTGACAAAAATGCTAAACCAATATAACCCGCTGGCACTTGGGGCGCATGTTTAGTAATTAATTTAAATGTTTTTTCTGATTCTGCAAAACGCTCTAATTTTAGTAAAATATCTGCTTTGTTCACGAACCATAATAAATCTATCTTTTGGGGAAACGTGTGAATACAATATTCCCATCGTTCTAATGCTAACGCTAAATTTTTGGTCTGAGATGCAATTTTAGCCAAATAAACATGGGCTTCAATATAATTAGGGACATTCTTAATTAAAAATTGAAAACACTGTTCAGCCGCTTCAAGTTGATTATTTTTTATCAATAATTCACCTAAAGCTTGATAGACTTGAATTGGTTGGTTTGGACTTGCTTGAATTGCTTTTTGATAATGGGTGATGGCTGCTTGTACTTTACCTTGTTTTGCAAGCGTTGCGGCTTTTTGGATTAGGGGCGATGTTTGCAAAATAAAATCCTTTTCATCTTAAAAATCAACTTCATGAAATACCTCTGCTATTTTTTATAATCTATAAATTGCAAAGTTAATTCTAATATCAATAGTTCTTAAAAATAACTAAAAAAATCAATTACTAATCGCAAAACGTAAGCAATTGATCCTATTTTTTTATCTAAAACAAGCGCGATACTCAAAATAGTAGATTAAAATCATAAGAAAAATATTAAGCTTATTATAAAAGGGATTTGGTAATTTGAATAGAGGAGGGTTTTTATTTGGGATATTGC
>JADGDW010000295.1 GCA_016744725.1 Candidatus Albibeggiatoa sp. nov. BB20
TAATAAAGCTGTGCAAAATAAAGTGATAGTATTGGTATGTAAATTTTTTACTCTTAACGGTGTCATATACTCGAAAATTGCTGCACCCGCACAATTGCTTTTAGTAATACCTATTTTACTATATTTTAAGGGTGTTTTATCAAAATTCTTGTGCTTCAATGAGAAAGCCCTTACTGCCTAACAGTTTTTTTACAAAAGATTTTAAATGGACTCTATAATAAGCTAAGTTAAAAAATACGGATTTATAAAATGAATAAAACCATACTCGTTGTTGGCGGTGCGGGTTATATTGGCTCTCACATGGTGAAACTGTTATTGGCGCAAGGTTGTAAAGTCGTTGTTTTAGATAATTTATCGAATGGTTATCGAAATGCAGTGATTGGAGGTGATTTTGTATTTGCTGATTTAGGTGATAAAGCTAATTTAGACTATATTTTTCAAGCTTATCAGTTTGATGGAGTGATGCACTTCGCGTCATTTATTCAAGTTGGTGAGTCAGTGCAAAATCCAAGTATTTACTATCAAAACAATGTGGCTAATACGCTGAACTTACTTGATACCATGGTGAAATATGCAGTTAAGAATTTTATTTTTTCTTCGACTGCTGCCATTTTTGGTGAGCCTCAATCTGTTCCGTTAGATGAAACCCATCCGAAAAATCCGATTAATCCTTATGGTTTATCTAAATGGATAATTGAGCAAATTTTAGATGATTATGCAACCGCGTATGATTTGCGTTCAATCTGTTTGCGTTATTTTAATGCCGCTGGTGCAGACCCAGAAGGACAATTAGGTGAACGGCATATTCCTGAAACCCATTTGATTCCGTTGGTATTACAAGCAGCCAGTCAGCGTCGTGAATATATTACTATTTTTGGACAAGATTACGATACACCAGATGGTACTTGCATCCGAGATTACATTCACATCAATGATTTATGTCAAGCCCATTGGTTAGCATTACAACAGCTTTGGGATGGTGGTCAATCTGCAGTCTTTAATTTAGGTAATGGTGAAGGGTTTTCGGTACGTAAAGTGATTGACGTGACGCAACAAGTAACGGGGAAAGAGATTCCAATTATTGAAGGTCAACGCCGTGATGGTGACCCCGCCCGTTTAGTGGCTGATGCCAGTTTGGCAAAAATGGCTTTAGGCTGGCAACCGCAATTTACAGATTTAGAAATAATTATTAGTCATGCTTGGGCGTGGGAACAACAGTATGGGAAGAAGTGGTAAATAGCTGATAATGGCCTGATAGAATAGTAATC
>JADGDW010000056.1 GCA_016744725.1 Candidatus Albibeggiatoa sp. nov. BB20
GTGTTATTAACTATGACTCAGATGAATATATAAAGTCGCCTGATGAATGGCATCCTATTGTGGGTAGCCTTGAAGCTATCGCTCGCTTAAATCAAGCCGATTACCGTGTCATTATTGTTACCAATCAATCAGGTGTCGCGCGTGGCTTATTTGATTTAAATACCTTGCATGAAATCCATGCTAAAATGCACCGTTTGCTAGCAGAAATGGGTGCAAATATTGAAGCCATATTTTTCTGTCCTCATGTCCATGAAGATGAATGTAATTGTCGTAAACCACGACCGGGCATGTTTCACCAAATTGCAAACCGTCTTGGGACTTCATTAACCAATGTACCTGCTGTTGGTGACTCATTGCGAGATTTGCAGGCGGCGATTGCTGCTGGCGCAAAACCTATTTTAGTATTAACGGGCAAGGGTCGACGGACGTTACAAGATTTAACCGAATTTGGTGATGTACCCGTATATGATGATTTAGCATCGGTAGTAGATGCACTATTGAGTCAAAAGGAAGACTGAATGCAAACTGTGCGTACCTTATTGTTTTATTTAGGCATGTATACTTTAGTGCTGATTTTTTCTCCATTAGTCATCCTATCGATACCACTTCCTTATTCATACCGTTATACCTTGGTCAGAATGTGGGCGCATGGGGTATTGGTTTGGCTTAAAATAACCTGTGGCTTAAGTCATGAAGTGCAAGGGCTAGAAAATATTCCTGATGTACCCTCAGCTATTGTATTCAGTAAACATCAAGCGGCATGGGAAACAATCGTTTTTATAACTATATTTCCACCACAAGTATGGGTTTTGAAAAAAGAATTGCTCAAACTGCCCATTTACGGCTGGGCCTTGGGTTCACTTCACCCTGTGGCTATTGACCGCAAAAATATCCGTCAATCATTACGTGACATTATGGAACAAGGCAAACAGCGTTTACAAACAGGACACTGGATTGTGATTTTCCCAGAAGGAACTCGGGTCTTACCTAAACAATCAGGGCGTTATACACCTAGTGGTGGTTTACTTGCAGCAGAAGCAGGTGTGCCCGTTGTACCCGTTGCGCATAATGCGGGAAGCTTTTGGCGGCGTAAAGATATTGTTAAACGTTCTGGCGTAATTCAAATTCGTATTGGTTCAGTGATTGATACGAAAGGAAAAACCGCTAAAGAAATTACGAAACAAGCAGAAGTCTGGATTGAAGAAACCATGCAGACCTTGCCTGAATATCCGTAATTTGATTTTTATTCAACAACTCAGAATATATAGTCATTTTATTTTAAGATGATATAGGACTGGCAGTCCTAGATTTTAAAACTATTTGATATTTAAAGTATTTCAGGACTGCCAGTCCTCATACTCAAGATAGAACTGACTATATAACCAAAATTGACAATCGATTAAATTCATTTCCAAACTAGATATAGGAAAGAAAATAACATTGTTAATAACTCTCTGATAATTATTAATTGAACTGATGCTATGAAATTTTTATATGATTTTTTTCCTATCTTACTGTTCTTTATTGCATATAAGGTATACGGTATTTTCGTTGCCACCGCGGTTGCAATTGCGGCCTCATTTGCACAAGTAACACACTATAGAATCAAACATAAACGTTTTGAAACCATGCAATTAGTCACCTTTGGGCTGATTACCGTCCTCGGCGGTGCAACACTGATATTGCATGACGAAAACTTCATCAAATGGAAGCCTTCAATTGTCAACTGGCTGTTTGCAGTCGCATTTCTAGGCAGTCAATGGATTGGTGAAAAGCCCTTGATTCAACGCTTTATGGATCAACACATTCAAGTAGATGAACCGAAAGTATGGACTGTGGTCAATCTCAGTTGGGTTGGCTTTTTCATTTTTTCAGGCTTATTAAATTTATATGTTGCGTTTAATTTCAGCACCGATGTTTGGGTCAATTTCAAACTATTTGGTTTGATGGGTTTAACCTTCATATTTGTCATTATCCAAGGCATTTACTTAACTCAGCATGTTGTCGAAGTTATTGAAGAAGATGACAAAGAACAAGCTGTGCCCGCAACCAATAATAATGAATAAATGAGCCAAATAATGGAATATAAAGTACTCATTACCGTTTTTATCGCCGTATTCATTGCTGAGCTGGGTGATAAAACCCAACTTGCAACCATGTTATTTGCTGCGGATAAGGAAGTCAGCAAACTCACCGTATTTATTGGTGCTTCCTTAGCCTTAATTGTGGCTTCAGGTATTGGCGTGCTTGCAGGTGGATTAGTCTCTCAGTACATCAGCGAAAAACATTTGCATTATATTGCGGGAATTGGCTTTATTATGATAGGAATGTGGACTTTAGTTAAAGCTTAAACAATCTATTTTCTATCTATATAATAAAATTTAATTTGCATAAACCCCTAAAATTATAAAATCATGCTAACACCCTCATTTGACTTATTTATCCGTGCGTTACAGTTTTCAGCCGACAAACATCGTAATCAAAAACGTCGAGATGCCTCGGCGACTCCTTACATTAATCACCCAATTCAAGTTGCAAAAATTCTTTGGGACATAGGGCAAGTGCAAGATGAGGCGGTACTTTCCGCTGCTCTATTACACGATACTTTAGAAGATACTGACACTCAAGCTGATGAGATTGATGCACTTTTTGGCGCAGATATTTTAGGCTTAGTACAGGAAGTCAGTGATGACAAATCTTTACCTAAATCTGAACGTAAACGCTTGCAAATTGTTCATGCGACCACCATTTCATCACAAGCCAAACTCATCAAATTGGCAGATAAAATTGCTAATATTTTAGATATTGGCCAAGCACCACCAACAGGTTGGTCATTGGAACGACGTTTAGAATATTTAGATTGGGGTGAAAAAGTGGTGCAAGGTTTACGTGGAATTAATCCTGAACTGGAAACACACTTTGATGCGGCGATTAAAGCGGTTCGTGAACAACTCACAGCCCAAGATTTAGAAATGAAACAAGAATAACGCTAAGAATGGCTGGCTTAAATTTTAAGGTGTGATGCGATTGAAATGTGGTTCTACTGTACCGTGTTAAGCTATAGTCATTTTATTTTAAGATGATACAGGACTGGCAGTCCTAGATTTTGAAACTACCTGATATTTAAAGTATTTCAGGACTGCCAGTCCTCACACTCAAGATAGAATTGACTATATTGTAGTTTTGGATTAACAGCCTTATGAAATTTAATATAATACTTTAAAGTTAAACCATAATTTACCAAGCGATTGATTCTTAAAATAGCCAAGTTATTTTTTACTTATTCTTATTAAAGGAATTTGTATGCTATATGCCATTATTGCAGAAGATGTGATGGATAGTTTAGAAGCCCGTTCTAAAACCCGTCCCGCACATTTACAACGCCTAGAAACTTTAAAATCAGAAGGCCGTCTTATTTTAGCAGGCCCACATCCCGCAGTAGATTCTCCCGACCCCGGCACAGTTGGTTTTAGCGGCAGTTTGATTGTGGCTGAATTTCCTTGTTTAGAAGACGCGCAAACATGGGCAGATACTGACCCTTATCGTGAAGCAGGTGTCTACGCCAAAGTAACTGTTAAACCATTCAAAAAAGTATTGCCATGAGTCACCGAATTCAGTTAATTCAAGATAAAATTACCGCTGCATTATCGCCTACGCATTTCAATATTGTTGATAACAGTGCACAACATGCAGGCCATGCGAGTGCTAAAGGCGGTGGCCATTTTGAAGTGACGATTATCAGTGAACAATTTGCGGGATTATCTTTAGTCAAACGCCATCAACTGGTTTATTCAGTCGTACAAGATTTGATGAATACAGAAATACATGCGTTAAGCATCAAAGCCTACACGCCAGAAGAGCAACAGTAATAAGCTCTATTTGTTTTTTTATCCTTACCCAACTTTTGGAGATTGTATGAATTTTAAATTAGCAACGTGTGCATTATCTTGTGGTTTATTATTAGCGGCTCAAAGTTATGCCGCATCAGAAGACCCTATCGCTGTAGTTAATGGCAAAGTGGTAACTGAACAGGATTATGCAAATTACAAGTTGATGCGTTCAGAGCAGCAGACTCATGGTGAACAAACGCCAACTAAACAAGATTTAATCGAAGAATTGATTAAACGTGAATTGGTTGTGCAAGATGCAGAAAAACAGAATTTAGATAAAACACCTAATTTTCTTGCGCGTTATGAAGCGATTCGTGGCAATTTATTAGCGAATGTTGCAACTCAAGCTTATTTGGACAAAAATTCATTTACAGACGAGCAATTAAAGCAACGTTATGAAGCAGAAATGGCTAAATTGACTTTGCCTAATGAATACAAAGTGCGTCATATTTTACTTGAAGATGAAGCAGCCGCTAAATCGATGATTGTAAAATTAGATGAAGGCAGTGATTTCAGTGAATTGGCAAAAGCAAACTCTATTGATTCAGGCTCATCAGAAGCAGGTGGTGATATTGGTTGGGTTCGTGCTGGCCAAGTGGTTGAAAAATTTTCTGCGGCATTGGAAACGATGGAGAAAGGAAAATATAGCAAAACGCCTGTTAACACAGATTTTGGTTGGCATGTGATTGTTGTGGATGATGTGCGTGCATTACAACCACCTCCGTTTGATTCTTTGAAAGATCGGATTGCTACATTAGTTAAAGAAGAGCAAATTGTGGAATATTTAACTGGCTTACGAAAAGCTGCAAAAGTTGAAATCAAAGTTGCTGTTGAAGAAGTTGCTCCAGAAATAACTGTAGAAGCTAAAAAAGCAATTCCAGCAGAATAAGCCTTACAATATATTTATCAGGCGGCACTTTATCTGATGTTTATATAGAGTGGTGTTAGGACTGCCAGTCCGTCAAGGATTGGCAACCCTGATATTGAAGCTTAATATAGCAGTTAAAATCAAATTATTATAAAACAACAGTCAAACTATTTCCCCGCTAAACATTGCTTTAAAGTCATCTCCCTAGCACATCAAATTGTATCTAATTAGGCAATTATAGCAATATCCCTTTATTTTTCTTAAAAAAGCAGCTTACAATGTGGTAAAAGTGACTGTGAGAGGATGAATATGAATGCGGCCTTTATTTCTTATTCGCGTAAAAACAAACCCTTTGTTCAAAAGCTAGCTGACGCATTTAAAAAAGCGGATTGCAAGATTTGGATTGATTGGGAAGGAATTCCTCATGGTTCTGATTGGTGGAATGAAATTGAGGCAGGGATTGAAACCGCCAATGCCTTTGTATTTATCATCACACCTGAATCACTAAAATCTGATGTTTGTGCCCGTGAATTAGAACATGCACTGAAACATAATAAAAAACTCGTCCCTATTCTGCGACAAGATGTCACTGGAAAATTGCCATACCCATTAGCCAAATTAGATTGGATTTTCTTTCGTGATGATCAAGATGATTTTGATAAATCGTTTTGTGAATTGCTTGATACACTCAATACAGATTTAGACTTAGTTAAAACTCACACACGTTTACTGACTCGTGCCTTAGATTGGGAAAACCACAACTTTAATAATAGCTATTTACTGCGTGGTGAAGATTTACGTAATGCACGCAAATGGCTGGCCTCCCCTTTAGATGGTGCTCCCAAACCAACTGAATTACATTCCCGTTATATTGCAACCAGTTCAGAATTAGAATCAAAAAACCAACGTTTGACGATTACTGCAATTGTCATTGGATTTCTATTTGCTGTCTTGTTAGCCATTTATGCCAATAATCAACGCTTAGATGCAGAAGAACAGCGTCACGTAGCGATGATAAATGGTATGGAAGCCATGTCTTATTTATCAGAAGCGTACCTTGCCACTAATCAAGAGCTTGATGCTTTGTATTACTCTGTTAGTGCGCTAGAAGATTTGGATAGATTGAAAATACAACGCCATAGTCATGATATTGACCAAAAAATAAAAGGGTTAGATAAAAAAATTGAAGAGCGTGCAGAAAAAGCAATCAATCAAACTCAAGAAAGAAACCGCTTAGAATTACATGTAAAACAAGTGCAAACGGTTGCTTTTACACCAAAAAATAATTATCTCCTATCTGGTAGCTCTGATGACACTGTAAAGCTATGGACAATTCAAGGAAAAAAATTACGTGAGTTCAAACACAAAAAGAGTGTGTATGGATTGGCCGTTGCCAGTGATGAAAGCTTTTTTGCTTCTGCAAGTGCTGATAAAACCGTAAAATTATGGTCACTATCAATTGGGGATAATCCTAATAATATTGAAGAAGAACCATTGCAAGTATTAGAGCATACGGCCAAAGTCAATGCTGTTGATATTAGCCGAGACAATCAACGTATTGCCACTGTTTCTAGTGATGGCGGTATACGGATATGGAGTAAAGAGGGACAATTGCTGAGTAAAAAAATGCAGACAAGCCCTATTCTTGCGGTGAAGTTTAGTCATAATGGAAAATATTTTGCGACAGCCGGCTCAGATAGAACAGTGAGTTTATGGGATGCTGAGACAATAGAACGCATCAGTCAGTTTAAAACTCATAAAGACCGTATTCATGCTTTAGATTTTTCCCATGATGATCAAACCTTAATTTCTGCTAGTGCGGATAACACCTTATGTTTTTGGAAAATTACAGACAGTTTACCTAGTGTTGTTACGCAGCCAGATTACCTTTTAGAAGCGCATGATAATTGGGTCTATGACGTTCGCTATAATCCTAATAAAGATATGGAAATGCTTGCTTCTGCCAGTGCAAATGGGGAAGTTAAATTATGGAGTATTGATGGCACACTATTACGCAATTTTGCAGGCAGTTCAGCACGCACAACCGCATTAAGCTTCAGTCATGACGGTCAATGGTTAGCCTCGGCAGGAGGTGATAATATCGTACGTTTATATGATATGAAAGCAGGTGAATCGGTTAAAGTATTGGAAGGCCATACCTCTGGCCTGAAAGATGTTGATTTTAGTCCACAAAATATAGAGAACCCAATTATTGCTTCTTCGGGTACAGATGGCAGCATTCGTATCTGGGATAGTACAACCTATCGTTTAATCAACACAATTCGATTGAGGGATAAGCAAGGTAAAAAAGTCAATGTGCGAGACGTTGATTTTGTACCAACAGACTTTGCACCTGATGGTTCGCTTTATATAGCTGCATCAACGTATAACAATACTGTCGAATTCTATGACTTAAATAATATTAAAAAATCAATATCTGAATTGAGTACTGAAGAAATCCCTGAGCCCAATTGCTCCCTTTTAGAGCACGATGGCAAAATTAAGAGTATTGCATTTAATCCCCATGCGCCATTGCTAGCAACAACTTATTCTAAAAAAATTAAATTACGCCAATATGAATTACAACCTGTAAAGTCTGAAAGTATTCGCTTACGTCAATATAATTTACAAATAAACCCGTGTCAGCTTGACTTATTACCCATTGAATTAGAAGGGCATAAAAGCAGTGTATTAGCAATTAGCTTTAGCCCCGATGGGCGTACTCTTGCCTCAGGTTCTTCTGATGGTTCTGCCCGTTTATGGCTGTTTGATGAGCGATATCGCTATACACAACAAAGCATTAAATTAAAAGGTGATAATGGCCATATTGACTGGGTGAATAATCTAGGTTTTAGTCCAAATGGAAAATATCTCGCCACTGCAGGCTCTGATAATCTGATTAAACTCTGGAATGTGGAAACAGGCCAATTTGTTACCAATTTCATAGACCCCGCCTTAGAATTAGAAAAACCCACTATGACTGCAAGTCATCGCGATTGGGTATGGGATGTAAGTTTTGCACCAAATACATTAGGAAAACAATATCTTGTATCAGGTGGTGCAGATAATTTAGTTAAAGTATGGACATATCCAGAAGCTAAACTGGTAACCACATTAACAGGGCATAAAGGTTGGGTGCGCTCAGTAGGCTTTAGCCCTAATAATAAGGAAGTCGTCTCAGGTAGTGCTGATAAAAAAGTGATTTTATGGGATTTGAAAAAAATCATGAGGTATAAAAAACCAAAGAATTTATTAAAAACTGGTTGCGATTTGCTTAAAGACTACTTGATGAATAAGAGACAGTATGGCAAAAGCAGCAAAGAGCGTAGCAACACAATTTGTGAAAAAGGTGGAAACTAAGCATGTCCTTGACAACAACAATTTTCAACTTCGCAACCGATCACCAAGCTGTTGGTGTAGACACGCCACAAGATGCTGCACCAGAAGCCATTTTAAAAGCATTGAATTTACATTCTAGTTTTGGGACGCGGCTCATGATTCACT
The DNA here is from genome assembly GCA_016744725.1 of Candidatus Albibeggiatoa sp. nov. BB20. Lineage (GTDB taxonomy): Bacteria > Pseudomonadota > Gammaproteobacteria > Beggiatoales > Beggiatoaceae > Albibeggiatoa. The sequence continues at coordinate 8,263 of JADGDW010000056.1, forward strand.
TAGGCTTGATTCCAAGACAAAAAGTAATTGTGCTTAATGGTGGTACTGCGGAGCTAACCCCAGAAATTACCGAGCAACTTGGTGAAGCCCTGATTGATGGTCTTGCCCAAATGGCAGCCAAAGAAAATATTATGTTTATCACTGGTGGCACAAATGCAGGCGTTTTCAATTTATTGGGACAAGGTTTGCAAAAATGGCAACATCAAGCCCCTTGTATTGGAGTATTTGTAAAACAACTGGCTTGCGAGGCAGACAATACACCAAACAAAGCCCAATTAGAGTCCCATCACTCACATTTTGTAATGGTTGACGGTAAAGAATGGGGCGATGAACGTCAAGTGATGTACCGCTTAATTGCTTATATGGCTAAGTATATGACAGTGCTAAATATATATGCAGGCGGTGGTGAACTGACTATTAGAGAAATGCAGGCGGCTGTAGATCAAAATTGTAAAATATTATTATTGGGTGGCAGTGGACGGGCTACGGATAAAGTATTAGCAGCATACCAAGGCCAACCTGTTGATGATGAACGTTTAAAAGAAATTGCTAAACACCCTAAATTGCACACAGTTCAACTTAAAGAGGGAGTTGATAGTGTGCAAGCAACATTGCGTAATTTATTATATAAGCACACAGAGTGTTGTTCTGGTTCTAATAAATGAGGAATTGTTATGCGTATTGCCGTTGCTAGCCATGATGGAGAAACTGTCACAGGTCATATTGGAAAATGTCCACATTGGATTATTTTTGAGGTTAACATCTCAGAGCAAAATCCAAAGCCAATTGTGGAAGAGCTATAGTGAATTTCTTGTTATGTGTTAGGACTGGCAGTCCTTTAATATTTTAAATATCAAACACTTTTAAATTTGAGGACTACCAGTCCTGTATCACTTTAAAATAAAACGGCTATAGAACGGATTACTTTACCCAAGCCATTTATTTTTTACTATTATAAAGATGAGCAACCTCATCCATTACAAGCATGTAGTGCTGGGGAAAGTTGTTAAAAACAAAATGTAACGGGGTGGGATCAAAGCCATTATGACCGCAGAATCAAACCCTGCTCAAGCGGCGTTGAATTATACTCGTGATACAGTGATTCCACCCAAATCCCGTCCGATTGGCAAGCTAACATGCAAAATATGGGATGTATTTTCTTCTGATCAGCAATCAATTCCGTATTATTCATTGGGATTACGAGTCTTTTAAAAATTCGCAATCCTAACAAAAACCGCTAAGTTTATTGTTTATGAATGGCTTGAATGCAATATTTTTTTCAAATGAATCAAGAGCAAAGAGACAGCGGCTGGAGTCACACCTGAAATCCTAGATGCTTGTCCCACACGGGTTGGGCGAAATTGAATCAACTTCTGTCGTACTTCATTAGATAATCCCGAGACTTTTTCATAATCCATATTGTCTGGAATCGTAGTTTCTTCATAACGACGTAAACGGGCTATTTCAGTTTGTTGGCGTTCAATATAACCACTATATTTAACTTGAGTTTCAACCTGCTGATGCACTTGAGCCAGTTCACTACGACGACCCGCTTTTAGCGATTCAATTTGCATTAAATTATCATAAGTCACTTCGGGACGACGCAACAAATCCAAACAATTGGCTTCACGGCGTAGCGGCGTTATTTGAGTAACTTGCTCTGCTGCTGGCGTATCTAAATGTACCCACAATTTACTTAAACGTTCGGTTTCTGCTGTAATCGCAATAGATTTGTGTTCAAAAAATTGCCACTGCTCATCAGTGATTAAACCTAATTCACGGCCTTTTTCAGTTAAACGCAAATCAGCATTATCTTCACGCAGCAATAAGCGATATTCTGCTCGACTGGTAAACATGCGATAGGGTTCTTTAGTGCCACTGGTGATTAAATCATCAATCAATACACCAATATAAGCTTCATCTCGACGTGGAGTCCAAGCCTCTAAACCTTTCACTTGCAACGCGGCATTCATCCCAGCAATCAGGCCTTGTGCCGCCGCTTCTTCATATCCTGTCGTTCCATTGATTTGGCCTGCGAAGAATAAGCCGTTAAATACTTTGGTTTCTAGGCTAGGTTTTAAATCTCGTGGATCGAAAAAGTCATATTCAATCGCATAACCGGGACGGATAATATGTGCCTTTTCAAAACCGCGCATCGAGCGCACTAAACCAAGTTGAATATCAAACGGCAAACTGGTGGAAATACCATTAGGATATACTTCATTGACATTAAGTCCTTCAGGTTCAACGAAAATTTGATGCGATGATTTATCCGAAAAACGCATCACTTTATCTTCAATTGACGGGCAATAACGCGGGCCAATTCCTTCAATCACGCCTGTATACATTGGTGAACGGTCTAGCCCAGAACGGATAATGTCATGGGTTTGCTCGTTGGTATGAGTGATATGGCAAGGAACTTGGCGCGGGTGTTGGCTAACATCACCTTGGAATGCAAATACAGGGGTTGGTGTATCGCCTTGCTGTTCCTGCATGATACTGTAATCCAAGCTACGGCTATCTAAACGTGGCGGCGTGCCTGTTTTTAAACGGTCAACCCGTAAGTCTGTGTCACGTAGTTTTTGGGATAGTGCATTAGATGGTGGATCACCCATGCGGCCTGCTTGATAATTGGATAAACCAACGTGGATCACACCGCCTAAAAATGTGCCTGAAGTGAGTATCACGCTAGGAGCAGAAAAGCGTAAGCCCATTTGAGTCACAGCCCCTTTGACCCGATCGCCTTCAAAAATTAAATCATCCACTGCTTGCTGGAAAATAGTGAGATTGGGTTGATTTTCTAAAACTTTACGCACAGCAACCCGATATAGATTACGGTCAATTTGGACGCGAGTTGCCCGCACGGCAGGCCCTTTGCTGGCATTAAGGATACGGAATTGAATACCTGCTAAGTCGGCCGCTTTTGCCATCAAGCCACCCAGCGCATCAATTTCTTTGACCAGATGTCCTTTGCCAATACCCCCAATTGCAGGATTGCAAGACATTTGCCCAAGGGTTTCAACATTGTGTGTAAGCAATAGGGTATTAACGCCCATACGTGCAGCAGCTAAGGCCGCTTCAGTACCCGCGTGACCGCCGCCAATGACAATGACATCAAAAATTGTTGGATAATCCATTTGTTTTATTCTGTAATACGAGTGTAATGCTAAGAGTAAGTTAGGAATATAGTGCAGGCGTTAGAAAATAACAATGCGGATTTTTGAAAAATATTGACAATATCTTACGTTTCGCTATTTTCGTATGAATTGTTAACTCTGTGTGAGGGATATTATAGTCAATTCTGTCTTGAGTGCGAAGACTGGCTATCCTGAAATACTTTAAATATCAAATAGCTTTAAAATCTAGGACTGTCAGTCCTGTATCATCTTAAAATAAAATAACTATAGCATTAAGTTAAGCTCGCAGAAGTCTATTATATTTTGTTGTGTGGGAAAAATAAATCTTACGTTCCAATAACTTATAAATTTTGCATTTTTTATAGATGATTGACTTTATCAAATACTTTCAAAAATATCTGATTTGTTATTTTAATTACTCCGTTATATCACCCATATAAGCTGCCAAACGAACCGCAAATGTTGCACCTTTACCAATTTGACTTATGACTTTAATTTCACCGCCCATCATGTGGCAAAAATGATGACTGATTGTCAAACCCAAACCTGTGCCGCCGTACTGACGTGTGGTGGAATTATCAAGTTGATTAAAAGCCTCAAACGCATTTTCCACTTGGCTCTCATCCATACCAATTCCAGTATCTTTGACCTCAAAATAAATCCAATCTGAACGGCTGTTACCCTCATCAGGATAAGCCCGTTCTCGCTTAACGTAAAACCAAATTTTTCCATCTTGGGTGAATTTAAGTGCATTATTGAGTAAATTTAATAAAATCTGTTGCAGCTTGGTTTGATCCGCGTGCATCATGCCTAAGTCTTTTTCACAAGTTACCAGCAATTCATTATTCAATACACTCGGCTGAATCACGGTTACAACATCGTTTACCAGCTTCTCAATATTAAAATCAGTCAGAGCTAAACCCATCTTATCCGCTTCAATTTTCGAAATATCTAAAACATTGCTAATAATTTCTAATAACTGTTTCCCTGCGGTTTGAATTCTATACAAATCTGGTAAAATATCTTGATAACCCATATCTTGTGCATCTTCTTGAATAATATCTGAATAACCTATGATTGCATTGAGCGGTGTACGCAATTCATGACTCATATTCATCAAAAATGCACTTTTTGCCTTATTGGCTGTTTCTGCCTCTTCTCTGGCTATATGTAATTTTTTGTAAAATAAAGCATTATCTAAAGAAATAGCCATTTGACTAGAGAGCAAACGTAGAATATTTAAACTTTCAACCGTAAATGCATTGGTCATCAGATTATTTTCTAAATATAGTAAACCAACTAAACGCCCTTGATTTAACAATGGATGCACTAAAATGGATTGTGGCTTATGATGTAAAATATAGGTATCACTATTAAAACGTTGGTCTTTCAAAGCATTATCTAATACCACATGATTCTTGGTTCGTAACACATAATGGATTAAACTGATGGGTAAACAAGCATCTTCAGCTTTCTGGGTTAAATCTACAATTGTTGCTTGTTGAATCAATTCTGGGTTCTGGATATTTTGTCCTGTACGAATTTCCGCCTCAATGCTAATCTGTTCATTTTTCTGCAAAATAAGTACACCACGCTGCGCCCCTACATTCTCCATTACAATTTTTAGCAAGCGTTCGGTTAGCTTATCTAATACAATTTCACTCGAAATAGTTTGCGATGCCTTCATCACACTAAGCAAATCAAAATTGCTCATACCTTGCATGGTGGCTGCTGACGTTTTAGCCGATAGCGACGCGGTTTGCGACACATTGTCTGCTGCTTTATGTCGATGGATAAGATAAGGATATTTCGCTTCTAAATCTTTGACTTTAAGTATTGCACCCCAATGATTGTAAGCATAATGGGCATCGGTCAAATACACTTGAGCTACTTTTTGAATCCCAATACTAAAATAAAATTCAGCCGCTAATTCATTGGCTAAGGCTTCTTCTTGTAAAAAACCTTGTTGCTTTGCACCTTGAATCGCCTGCTCATACGCCGCCATAGCTTGATGTACTTTGCCTGTTAATCGGGCTTGTTCTGCATTGATTAAATCATATTTATGTTGATAGTTAGCAGGGGCATGAGTGACCCAAAGTTGCAATTGGGCTTGATTTTGTTGTAATTGGGCTAAATAACGTTTTTTTATTTCTTTGTTTGCTGTACTATAATTTGCCAATAAAATTAGAGAATAAAAGAACTTATAGGTGGTATAGTGTAAAAACGCATTGCCTCCCATAATATGTCTTTCTGCTAATTCTGCATTGATTAAAGCTTCAGCAGGTTTACGCATAATGTAGCATAAAAGGGCTTTAGAGAAATACACTGCAAATAGAGATAAAGCATTATTTTGCTTCTCTAATTGTGGTACAAGCGTGTTTTCATCAAAAATAGCTCCTTTTAGAATATATGGCTCATCGGTTTTGGCTTGCAAATTATCAAATAGCTGTAGCCAAGCTTGCATGTAATAGGATTGATATTGTTGATTAAATTTTTGCATTATCTCTAAAGCATGTTTACCCTCATCACTGACTTTGCTTAAACGCTCACCGATTAAAAACAAATAGGTATTACGGAACATAGACGCATAACAAGCGTATTCAATATCACCTGTTTTCATGCCATTTTTCATGGCTAACTTGAGTGGGTCAAGCGCATTTCTAGCAGGTTCTTTGCAATGTCGTGCACAAACGTTAACCAGCATCAGCACTTTAGCAGTGAAGTCTTTATTATTATATTTATCTAATATATTTAAGGCTAATTTACCAAATTGATAACCTGCATCAATATCATTCAAAATACCACATAAAATCATACTATATGAAGCATAAGCATAAGCAGATAAATCACTGTTTCCATATTCAATACTGAGTCTAACTTGTTGATAACATATCACAGGATATAATTTTGGTGCTGCTAAATAGGAAGGGGCTGACATGCTGACTAATATGCGTAATGCAGCCTGTTTATGTTTATCGCGCATTTTGGGTAATTTGGCTAACTCATCGATACTGCGATTTCTCATCAGATGACGTAATTCAATAAATAAAGCCTGTAAATCCGCATTTTCATCTGGAGGGGTAATATTTAATAATTTAAGTACTTCTGAGCCAATATCCAACGCCTTTTGCATTTTATTCTGTGACGCGTAATATAAAATTTTCAATTCATAGGCTTTTACTTGATCTAACAGGCTGTTTGCTTGGTTCATCACCTGTTGAAATAAATCCTCAGCTCGCTCCACTTCAGCATTTAAATAAGCCACATCCATCGCATGAATGTATAAAGATAAACTCAAATGGTATTGACGCTGCCAACTATTTTTAGGTAATAAAGACAGTGCCGTATTGAAATAATTCGCGGCAGATTCATAAGCACTACTGGCTTTGGCTTTTTTACCAACGGACAAATTTAATCTAGCCAAATCAAATTGTTCCGCCTCTAATTTAATCATGCTGATACCTAAGTTAAGGTGATGCACGATTTCAAATAAATGCTCTTCTAAATGTCCCGGTTCAATATTTTCTCGTAAAATCCGTCCAAATTGATAATGTGTGCGCTGTTTTTCTTGTTCTTCTAATAAATGATAAGCGGCTTGATGAACGCGGTCATGAATAAAGCGGTAAGTCGTTTTGGAAAAGTCTAAATTTTGCTGCTCAATATCAACGCTAGAATATAGAGAATGATAGGCTTCGCCTAAGGGAATAATTAAATTTTCTTCAACCGCCTCCCATAAAATACCAGCGGTATCCTCAATCGATTGGTTGGCTATTTGGCTCAGCGTGGGTATATCAAACTGTGAGCCAATACAGGACGCATATTTTAATAACATTTGGGCGGGCTTAGATAATTTTTGCATTCGCTGTTCAGTTAATGCCACTACATTATCCGTCATATCCATGGCTAAAATTTCTTTTACATCCCATTCCCATTGTTTTTGTTTGAAACTAAAGCGTAGTAAATTTTCCTTATATAAATTCTCTAAAAATTCGTTAACAAAGAAAGGATTGCCTTCTGTTTTGCTTAAGATTAATTCGGCTAAACTATGCGCATAATCCAAAGTACAATGCAAAGTGTCAGCAACAACTTGTTCAATATCTTCCAGCTTTAAAGCCTGTAAATTAATTTGTTCGCATCGAATTTCGTGTTTGTTTGCTTCTTGCACTAACTCATCAATCATACGATTTTGCCCATCAATAGGTCGCACGCCTGCAATCAGCAATAATGAGTTGGTTCTTTCATCAGTTAAAATAGTATTCAATAACTGTAAGCTAGCATTGTCAATCCATTGTAGAGAATCTAAAAAAATCACAAGAGGATGTTCATGATGGGCAAATACACGGATAAAACTTAGAAAAACCAAATAAAAGCGGTGTTGATTTTCAGTCGGTGAAAGGTCATTAATAGAGGGTTGTTTACCAATCAACATTTCTAATTCGGGTATCACATCAACAATCACTTGCGCATTATCGCCCAGAGCTAATAACAACTTATGTTTCCACTGGTTCATTTTGCTGGCAGATTCAGTTAATAACTGCAACATCAAATCCCGCAAGGCTTGGATCACCGCGCTGTATGGTAAATTCTGAGTATCTTGTTCATCCGCATTGCTGAATTTTCCCGAAATGAATAGGCCATGTTTACGATGAATATGTTTCTGTAATTCATTGACTAACATGGTTTTTCCCATTCCTATATCACCAGATACAATCACAAAACCACGATGTCCAAAGGTGGTATAGCGAAAGGAATCTAGCAATAAAGATAATTCATGGGTACGCCCATAAATTTTATATGGAATTTGGAAAATACCCGCAGTATCTTTTTGAGCAAGGGCAAAGTCGCTGATTTCATGCTTTTTCGACCATTCAGACCAGCAAATTTGTAAATCTGTTTCTAATCCATACGCACTTTGGTAACGTTCATTAGGATTTTTTGCCATTAGTTTCATGATGATATTAGACAATGGCAACGGAATTTCAGGGTTTAAATTGTGTGGCGCAATCGGCTGTTTTGCAATGTGAAAGTGGATTAATTCCATTGAGTCTGTGGTTTGAAATGGCAGCCAACCGACTAACATTTCATAAAAAGTGACACCCAGCGCATAAAAATCAGTCCGATAGTCAACACTACGATTCATCCGTCCTGTTTGTTCAGGGGAAATATAGGCTAATGTGCCTTCAATTTGATCGGGGTTGGCTGATAGCTCAGTTTGATTAGGTTGTAGCCGTGTTGAAATACTAAAGTCGGTGATTTTAACCTGTTCGGCTTCTAAATTGGCAATGATATTTGAGGGCTTAATATCTTTGTGAATAATATTATGTTGATGTAGTTCACCAATCGCATGTGCCAGTTGAATCCCAATTTTCAGAAATGTTTCAAGATTAATTCGACGATCGGCAATGATATTGCGCAATGAGTCGCCGCCAATGTCTTCTAATACCAGAATCAGGCGATTTTGATGTTTGGTTAAGCCATAAGGACGCACGGAACCGGTTAAATTCAGTTGGCGCGTAATATCATATTCATGTTGAATTTGGCTAATTTCTTCAGGTGAGGGATATTCTGTATTCAGTGTTTTCAGAATCACAGGTATTGAATGAGGTTGTTGAAGTCCTCTATAAATCAAAACCTTGTTGTCGGAGTAAACTTCCTCAGTAATGGTGTAGCCATCCAATTCAATCATTGGTTTGCCTTTTGTAGTATCAAGGTATCAAGCGTGTATTGTGGCGGTTTGCGTCTAAATATCAGTGTATAAGACTAACATATATTATTTGAGAGATGATTCACAATATTTATGCCATTTATCGATTTTTTCTGATTTGGCAATAAATTAGGATTGATTTAATCTGTGTTGCTACTTTAAACGCTTCAGTATTGAAATACTGTGCTAGTTTCTTTTTGCGTCATGACTATAATTTTGTGCATAAATTCGTATAATATAAAAAATATCAATCCGTAATAAGTATTTTTAAACCATGGCTCAATTTGCGAAACCACCTAAATCTTTACTGCGTTATGTTGGACGCGCTATTGCTGATTATAAAATGATTCATGATGGCGATCGGCTGTTATTGGGTTTATCTGGTGGCAAGGATTCATTAGCATTATTACATATTTTGTATCATTTCCAACGTCATGCCCCGATTCAATTTGATTTGGGTGTCATTACAATCGATCCTATGATTGAGGGCTTTGATCCTAGTGGTTTGAAAGAGTATGTACCCAGTTTGGGCTTGCCGTATTTTTTCCAATCACAGCCAATTATGGAACAGGCAAAACAGAATTTAAAAGGCGATTCATTTTGCGCTTATTGTTCGCGGATGAAACGGGGCATTATGTATGCCACAGCCCGCAAGGAAAATTATAACGTCTTGGTTTTAGCGCAGCATTTAGATGATTTGGCTGAAAGCTTTTTAATGTCTGCATTTTACAATGGCCAATTAAATACGATGAAAGCCCATTATGTGAACAATGCTGGGGACTTACGGATTATTCGACCATTGGTCTATATTCGAGAACGTCAAACCCGACAATTTGCCCAAGATGTTTTGTTGCCTGTTATACCTGATAGTTGTCCTGCTTGTTTCAGTATGCCAACCCAGCGTGAACAGATGAAACAATTATTAGCAACTCAGGAAAAGTCAAATAAGCATTTATTTAAAACCATGTTGAACACCATGCGCCCGTTAATGAATGATGAGGCGGTTTTGAAGGATGTCGAATCATAAAAGCTGTTTTTGCACCACTACTGTGAATATAGTTTCTATTCCTTAGACAAGGATAAATCATAATAGTGTTGTAATTGTTGCTTAAGTTGTTGTCCATGCTGATTATTAGGGTTTAACAATGCCCCTTTTTTCGCAGATTCCAGTGCTGTCAGAATATCACCTTGTTTGCCCTGAATTAAAGCAATTTTAAAATACACATCATCTAAACCTTCTTTATGATTTGGTTGTTTTTCGATATTTTGTACGATTTTCTGTAGATAATGTAGAGCCTTGTTCAATTCACCTAACTGCAAGTAATTACTGGCCTGACCATAATCACAACGTACACACAGTTCATTATGTGCAGCATTTTTTTGATAATAATAAATTGAAGCTTGATATTGTTTGTGTTCAAAATAGGCATTGGCCAACGAATCTTGAATTTCTACATGATTTGGAAATGCTTGATTGGCCGCTTGCCACAAATGCAGATTATCCTGCCATAGGCTCATTTGTAATTGTGATAATTGGATAAAACCTAACATTATTAGAAAAATACTGGCTTTGACTAATAATTGGTATTTTTCTGTACATTGAATACACACTTTGACAATGCCAATACCAAGCAATATATAAAACCCAACCATAGGTAAATAAACAAATTTATCTGCACCTGCAATACTGGGATTGAATGTGACAATATTCATCATTGGGAATAAGCTAATGATAAAAATTAACCAAACCATCCACAAAGCCGTTTGTTTATATTTCATGTATAAATATAATAATACAACTGTTAATAAAATCAGCATCATTAAAGGTAAAATGCTAGAAATCACTGGAAATGGATAATAAGGAGCTAAATTGATCGGAATAATAAATTTTGCAATGTAAAATATCACCATTTCAGCCGCATTTAATACTCGGGCGTCTAAACTGATTTCAGCAGTAGCCACAATACGTTCAGCCAATAAATGCGCATAAAATGCCATGCCTGCGGTTAATATCGCAAATCCCCAAAATGGCAATTTTTCAAACACCACATAGCGCAATACCTGTTTAATTGATGTAATACGCTGTAATAGATAAATGTCTAAAATCAACAATATAATCGGAATACTCATCGCAACAGGCTTGGTCGCAGCAGCCAAAGCAAAACTCATCACCGCTAGCCAATAATAATTTTTCGAATCAGTTTGAGTGTAATTTAGATAAAACCAAATGCTGGCAAGCACAAAAAATAAACTCAACACATCTTTGCGCGAAGCAATCCACATCACAGGTTCAACATGTTGCGGATGAATCACAAAGAATAATGCCGCCATTCCAGCAGCTAAATATTGATGTTTATAGGAAAATAAGGGAATCGGCTTGATTTTCAAAATCAGTAGCGTCAGCAATAATATCCAAATACTATTAGCCGCGTGTAATACGATATTGGTTGCATGATAGGCAACTGGATTGAGTCCTGAGATTTGATAATCTATGGCATAAGATAGCCACAACATTGGTGCCCATACCGCCGCATGAGTGGCTGTGAGCATCCATTGTAAATTCTCTAAACTCAATGCTTGAATATGCGGATTATTAACAATATAGCTGCCTTCATCCCATTGTACATAATCATAATATAACCCTTGCCAATACATGAGTAAGGCAATCAGTCCAATCAAACTAGCAAGAAAAGTGAGTTTTAATTGTTTCATGTATTTTCCAACGGCAAGGTTATGAAAGTTGGCAATTTCTGGGCAGAGTATTTTTAGCGACGTTGTTGTGCAAAAATAGCACGGACTTGGGCTAAATCTTCTGGCGTATCGACTGAAATATGTGAATATTCGGTTGGATAAGTATAAATACCATAACCTGCTTGTAAAAAGCGCAATTGCTCTAAACGTTCAATATTTTCTAATGGACTTTCAGGCAGTGTGTCATAGCGTTCTAAAACCTGTCGTCGATAACCATACATGCCTAAATGCCCCAAGAAATCCACATTTTGTTGCCATTCAGTTTCGGTTTCTGCATCACGCACATAAGGAATCGGATTACGTGAAAAATACATTGCGTAACCATCATGACGAATCACCATTTTAACCACATTCGGATTAAAAACATCTTCTGGTTTAATCTTACAAGCAGGGGTTACAATATCAGGCATCGGTTTAGTGGTTTCAAATGCAGTGACCATTTCATCGATTACTTGTGGTTCTAACAACGGCTCATCACCTTGCACATTGATAATAATATCCGCATCCAATTTGTCCACAATCGATACAATACGCTCAGTGCCTGACTGGCAAGATTGATCTGTCATCCACGCTGTCCCACCCCATGATTCAACCAGCTTGGCAATTTCAAGCGTATCCGTTGCAACATGTACTTCAGCAATATTTTTTGCTTGTAAACAACGTTGATACACATGCCAAATCATCGGATGGCCTTCAATATCAACTAATGGCTTATTGGGTAAACGGGTTGAAGCTAATCTGACAGGAATGACAACAATAGCTTTAGACATGAGCGTTCCTTGTTCTTGTTTTTCTACTGATTATTTTGGGAAAACGTGACTTTAAAGGTGGGCAATCTTAAGTTTCTCTGTCTGCTTTTTATAAGAATTGCTTATTTTTTATATAGTCGTTTTACTTTAAAGTGATACAGGACTGGCAGTCCTCACACTCAAGACAGAATTGACTATATCATCTGAATTTAATTAAGGCTTTGCTGCGTTTCTAATTGATATTTAAAGTTTTACAGGATTGCCAGTTCTAACACCCAAAACGAAATTGACTATAAAACAAAGATTAATCCGCATTTTGTAGCCAATTGATTAAATCTTCAGGCCGTTCTAATAACCCAGTTGCACCCCAACTATCAGGCTGATCTTCTGCACCAATATAACCAAATAAGGCGACAAAAGTTTGCATTCCAGCCCGTTGACCCGCTTCAATATCACGTTGGGCATCACCGATATAAATACATTTTTCTGGTGCAGTCTTCGCTAATTTACACGCATGTAATAACGGTGCAGGATGGGGTTTTTTCTCAGCTAAAGTATCGCCACTGACATTGCATAAACTACGTTGGCTTAGATTTAATTCATCTAATAATGGATCGGTAAGATGCGCATATTTATTGGTGACAATGCCCCAACCTTTGTGATTTTGCTCAATATAATCTAAAACCTGTTCCATGCCAGAAAATAAGGCACTTTTATCTGCAATCTGTTCGGCATAAACCGCTAACATACGCTGATGCAAATCATCAAAATCAGGACGATCTTCTGAGCCTAAGGCAAATCGTAACATCGCTCGCGCACCGTGTGACACGCTGGGGCGAATCGCTTCTAAATCAATCGTTGGTTGCTGCTGCTCTCTCAAAACAATATTAAGTGCGTTAGCCAAATCGGGCAAGGTGTCAACCAATGTGCCATCTAAATCAAATAATATGGTTTCAATTTTCATGCGGGCTGGGTATGGACTAAGTAATTGACTGAAACATCGGAATTTAACCAATAATGTTGGGTCAATGGATTGTAGCTCATGCCTGTGAAATCACGGACTTCTAAACCCGCACGACGTGCCCAACTTGCTAATTCTACAGGTTGAATAAACCGAGCATAATCATGTGTGCCACGCGGCAATAAATTGAGCACATATTCAGCACCGATGATGGCGAATAAATAGGATTTTGGGTTACGGTTTAGGGTTGAGAAAAATACATGACCATCAGGTTTAACCAATTGGGTACAAGACTGAATCACGGAATAAGGTTCTGGCACATGTTCCATCATTTCCATGCAAACCACTAGATCAAATTCACCCGCATGTTGTTCAGCAAATTCCTCAACCGCGATTTGTTGATATTCCACTTTTAAATCAGATTCAAACAGGTGTAATTTTGCGACATTCAAAGCCGCATCACTCATATCAATGCCGTAAACTTCCGCGCCTTTTGCTGCCAGTCCTTCAGATAAAATACCGCCACCGCAGCCGACATCAAGTATTTTTTTACCTGCAAGACTGCCCACTTTTTGTTCAATATAATTCAAACGCAGCGGATTTATATCATGAAGCGGTTTAAATTCACTTTGTGCATCCCACCAACGAGCAGCTAAGGCAGAAAATTTAGCGACTTCACGCTCATCAATATTTTGATTAACTTGGCTCATAATCGTTTCCAACACTTAAGGTATATAGCCTTGCAACTGATTGCAATATTTGCCTTGTATAACATATCTGGGCTTAGTTTAATAGGGTAAGTTATTCAAACTTTAGGAGGGGCTTTATAATCAAGGAGTAATCAAAACATAGAGTTGGAAAAAAACTGAGCCAAGGAAACGGGGTGAACTTTAGGATTGGTTTTTAAATTTGATACAATGGAGGAAAAGGAAATGTAATGGCGGATGCAAAAAATAACTGGCATTTGATTCTCGGTACAATTTTAAAAGAACTGCTCAAGCCAACGGGTATTACTGTCGAGCTTGAAGTTGAAGTCATGACCGAACCACCACGCGCTGATATTTTATTATTACGCCGTGAAACAAAGCATTGGACACCTGAACAACTTAAATATCTACCTGACGGAATTCGAGACACCAACGCCAGCCATATTTTGCTGGAATTTAAATACACCAAATCAATTACGGTTGATGGATTGTTACAAACAGCCAGCAATCACCGCTTATATTTGCAATCATATAAAGATGAAATCACAGAATTAAAAAGCTTTATTATCAGCTCTAAACAACCACAAGCTAAAACGTTGGAAAAACTCGGATTTACTCAATGCCAAGCAGGCGTTTATCATTCAGACAATTGCTTTATTGATACCATTCCATTGATTTCACTTAACACATTGCCAAACATTGAACGTAATGCGTGGCTACGCTGTTTGGCCAGTAAAAAGCAAGAACAGAAGAAAGCCTTTGATTATCTTAATCGAATAGATTTAAAAAAATTTCCGCGACCTTTATATTTGACTATAATTGGTTTACGAGACGTATTATTTGGGAGACCCAAAATGGACACTGATAATTTATTGCTTGAACCAGAAGAAATCATGCGTTTAGGAAAGTTTTGGGAGAAATCTTGGGAGAAGCATTATTTAGAAAATGTATCGACAGAAAAGCTTTTAGAAAATTTATCGCCTGAAGAACGCTTAAAAGGTTTGGATTCTGATGTGGTATTTAGCCAATTTACGCCCGAACAAATCGAAGCTTATTTGAAAAAAATTAAACCGACTTTGTATTGAATTAAAAAAGGCGTGCCAAGAAAAACTTGATACACGCCTTTATAAATGGTTTGGATATTTTCTTAAAGTAGTCACTTGCAAAATAAGTTTTGCACTCCTGCACTACTATTAAAAATCTTCCGAAAGTGATTTTTACACCGTAATGCCATCTAACTGTGCAACAGTGTGAATATCTTTATCGCCACGTCCTGATAAATTCACAATAATAGTTTGGTCTGGCTTCATTTTAGGCGCAAGTTTTTGCACATAAGCTAAAGCATGACTAGATTCTAAAGCAGGAATAATACCTTCAACCCGCGTTAATTGATGAAATGCTTCTAAGGCTTCAGTATCCGTTACAGAAACATAATTAGCCCGCCCAATGTCTTTTAACCAAGCATGTTCAGGGCCTACACCGGGGTAATCCAAGCCTGCTGAAATAGAATGAGTTTCTATGATTTCGCCATATTCATCCGCCATCAAATAAGTACGATTGCCGTGCAATACACCGGGTTTACCCGCACATAGTGGTGCAGCATGACGACCTGTTTCTACGCCATCACCACCCGCTTCAACGCCGTAAATTGCCACTGACTCATCATTTAAAAATGGATAAAATAAACCGATGGCATTTGAGCCACCACCGACACAAGCCACTAAAGCATCAGGTAAACGTCCTGATTGAATCTTAATTTGTTGTTTGGCTTCACGCCCAATAATCGCTTGAAAATCACGCACCATGGCAGGATAAGGGTGAGGGCCTGCAACTGTACCGATGATGTAAAACGTATCATCCACATTGGCTACCCAATCACGCA